>JAJYJL010000554.1 GCA_021789565.1 Acidobacteriota bacterium | reverse complement strand
TCATGATGCTCTGCTCCACCTGGCCCGGGTCCGCTTTCACCATGTTCAAGGGTGTGCGCCGAATGGTAACAAACTCAATGTCTTCACCGATCAGGCGCTTGATCATTTTCTGCAGATTCTCGACCCCCGAATTCAGGTCCAGCACTCGCGGAGCCAGGACTTGCTTGCGGCTGAACGCCAGAAGCTGCCGTGTCAGCAAGGCTGCGCGATCACCAGCCTTCTTGAGTTCCAGAATCTTGGACCGGTGGTCGGGATCGAGCGTGGGGGATCCCAGTAGAAGTTCGGAGTAGCCGGTAATGATTGTCAGCAAATTGTTAAAATCATGGGCGATTCCCCCTGCGAGGCGGCCGACGGCCTCCATCTTTTGGGACTGGCGTAGTTGTTCTTCCAGGCTGTTCCTTTCAGTGATGTCGAGTGACACACCACCAACAAACGCAACCCCCTTTCGGTCGAGAAAAGGAAACTTGATCGACAACCACTCCCTGGATTCGCCCGTGAGATTAACCGTTCTTTCGTGTAATTCCATCACGTGGCCGGCAGAAAGCACCTTCTGGTTATTCTCACTGAGCTCAGCAGCGGTTTCGGGGGCCCATACCTCATATGGTGTCTTGCCTAGAATCCCACTTGAGGACTTACCAGCCAGTTCTTCGTAAGCCCGGTTAACGTAAACATAATGACCCTTGGCGTCTCGCATCGAGGCCACAACAGAGCCACTGTTCATGAAAGCGTTAAAACGTTCTTCACTCTCGCGAAGCTGCCCTTCCATCCGCTTCTTCTCGGTGACATCCAGCATGAACGTTGTGTAACCCGCGATATCTCCTGTGCGGTTGCAAATGACAGATGCCGACAGTTCCACGTCCGCCCAGCACCCCTCTTTGGACCGGCACCGGGCCTCGCCAGACCAGGAGCCATGTTGCAGCCCGCCCATGATCCGCCCAAATTCGTCCAGCCCGCCCTCCAGATAATGTCCAGGCGTTTTGCCTACCAAATCAGCATCGGAGTAACCAAGCAAATCCCTGTGGGCGTCATTCTGCATTGTGATCCGGCCTTCAGCATCAAGGACGGTCATGCCCGCCTTTGCATATTTGAAAGCGCTGTAAAACCAGTAACAGGCATCCCCAGCTGCAGTCCGGCTACCGTCGTCCTCCAAAGCTTCACATGCAAACGAGTCGCGCCCAGCAGCCTTCATGGGAGGCCTATTTCCGGACGCCCGCCCAAGAGGGATATTGTGCCCATGCGAGTGGGGAGTCTCCTTGCCATCCGCAGCCTTTGCGCGGAAATGTGCCGTGTCGAGCGGAAGTTCTTTCTTCTTTGAAGTAATGCGTCGCATCTTATTCGCTTGGGACAATGTTTGGCATCAAACCGGGTCACACTTACGGAACACTTAACTGGTTCGAAAACTCGGTCTTAACTTGCGGCTCGCAGTTCAGGTACGGCATGCTTCCAGACCTGGGCCGGCTCAAATGTCTGCGACCGGAGCCATCATTGCGGGGCACAGGCCGAATGCTCGCTACCGGTGATTCAAGATTGGTCTTGTCAACACCACCAGATGCAACTCGCAGGGCCGAGATGGGACCCGTAGACTGCGCACTCGCCCCTGAAGCGCACTGGCAAGAGCCTGGAGCCCAGTTTCCCCTCTCAGGTGTTTAGTGAGTCATTTCCCTCCTGGCCTGGCACTCTGATCGTCCCTGCCTACACGGGCTTTGCTGATTATTCCTTCATAGACGTTGTCCAACCGCCATGGCATGTTCCGTGCTTCCCGTGGCCTTCCTAATAAGCCGGAAGTCCGGCATAATGACAGCCGCCCGCAAGCCACCTATTATGTTATCGGCAGGATATGGGCGCTCTTTATCCTGGCTGGTAGAGCCGACCCGATCTGGCGATACACAGCCAATTGGATCTCGCCGCCACAGGGCTGAAAGGATGTATCAGGCAAATGAAACGTGTGGAACGCAACCGCCAGTCTCTGAAGTACACCCTGGACCACCAGCACCCTCCGGTTCTCGAGGTTGAACAAGACGAACCCTTTGTTCTGGAGACGGAAGACGCTCCCTCGGGAACCTACCGCAGTGCGGAAGATGCTGCTCATCTGCTCGACGCCTGGTACTTGAATTGTTCGCCCTCCATGGCCAATCCGGTCACAGGGCCGGTTTACGTAAAGGGGGCGGAGCCCGGCGATACGCTGGTAGTAGAGATCGATAAGCTCGAACTCGACGACCAGAGCGTCACCTACTGGCGCCCTGGCCACAAGCCGATGGGAGACTCTGTCCGGTGGAAAGATTTGAGCACTCCGACCCTTGCCATCGGCCGCCATGAAAATGGCGAAGTTTTCCTTGATGAATCGGTCACGTGGGAAGACGACCAGGTCCACCGGTATCCACTGGGTCTGCGATTTCCGCAGTCACCATTTATCGGTACGATTGCCGTGGCTCCCGAACGCGAAGTCGTGACTCCCGGGCTCGGCCAGGGAAGCTGGGGCGGCAATATGGATGTGCGCGACATCCGTCCGGGCACACGCATCTTGATTCCCTGCTACCACCCCGGCGCGCTACTCTACGTCGGCGATGTTCACGCCTGCCAGGGCGACACCGAGTTCTACGGGACCGCCATGGAAACCCGAAGCTCTCTGACGCTGCGCTGTGGACTCATCAAAGGAAAGAGCAAGCCCTTCGTGCGGCTCGAAAAACAGGAGAGCCTGATCTCACTGGCCTGCGCCAAGCCGCTGGAAGAGGCCGTCTGGCGCGCCAGCATCCAGTTGATGGAATGGCTGATGGCGGACCATGGCTGTTCTCAGCGCATGGCTTACCTGCTGATCGGCGTCAATCCCGACTTTCGTGTGAACGTTTACCAGATGGCACCCATCGCAAATCTGCAATATACCGCCGGCGCCGAAATCCTCAAGAAATCGATCCCCACTTACTCTTGAGAGCGAAGACTAACAGGTGGATGGAAATCGCCAGCGAGTTGCCCTTCACCCGCGCGCGGCTTGACACTGCGTCACCGGAAACATAAGATTCACGCTTTACAAGGTCCGGCCACAGGCCATCGTCGTGCTGGTTTGTGTTCGCACGGTGGGCAAACACAGAACCATAAACTCGTTCAGCCAGGAGGGGTGGGCATTTCTTCCAGGCCGGAATTCTGACTCCTTTCAGATTGGAGACCGAAAGTGGAAACCAACATTCTTTACGAGGAGAAAAAACGGGCCGAGGGCGAGTGGGCCGAGATCACTCTGAATCGCGCGCAAAAAGGCAACGCCCTTACCCTGCCGATGCTGGTTGAAATCGAGGGCCACGTCCAAAGACTGAAGGAATCACGGGACATCCGGGCGCTGGTCCTGCGTGGCAATGGACGTTTCTTCTGCACCGGCGGCGACATTGAAGCGTGGGGCGCCTTGACTCCTACGGAAATGTCGAATGACTGGATCCTCCGTGGCATCCAGGTTCTCGAAAAGATTGCAGAATTGCCCAAGCCCGTGATTGCTGCTATTTCCGGCCATGCGCTTGGCGGGGGGCTCGAACTTGCTCTGATGGCCGACCTCAGGGTGGGAGTAAGGACGGCAAAGCTTGGAACACCGGAAGTTGGATTGGGCATGATTGCCGGATGGGCAGGAGTTTGCCGACTCTCTGAAATCGTTGGCGTGGCGCGCGCCCGCGAACTCACTCTGTTGGGTTCGCCGATCTGTGCTGACAAAGCCTGCGAGTGGGGCCTTTTGAACGCGGTCGTCGAGGACGCTGAAGCCATGGAAGCACAGCTCGAAGTGTGGCTCGGCAAGCTCTTATCGAATGCTCCGCCGGCGGTCGGGCTAACCAAGAGTCTGCTGGGGGCCCTGCACGCAGACCTGAGCCGCCATTTCGCGGCGGCCGCGGGACTCGCACGGTCAACTGAGGACTGCAACGAAGGCATCGCAGCTTTTCGCGAGAAGAGAAAACCCGTGTTTCGAAATCGATAGGTGGTGGAGATGAGTGCGACGAAGTTTCTCAGCGCGGAAGAGGCCGCGTTGATGGTCAGGAATGGCGACACCGTGGCCGTCAGCGGCAACGGCGCAGGGATGACTTCAGCCGAAGCAATCTTTGCCGCCGTTGAGAAGCGTTTTCTGGAAACCGGCGAACCGCGCGGGCTCACTCTGGTTCATTCCCTGGGCCTCGGCGACCGCGGAGATCTCGGGACCAACCGATTTGCGCACGAGGGCATGCTTGCCAGAGTCATCGCCTCGCATTTCACCTGGTCGGCGCGAATCCAGCAACTGATCCGCGATGAAAAGATTGAAGCTTACTGTTTCCCTGGGGGCGTGGTGCAGCAACTGTTACGGGAAATCGGCGCCGGGCGGCCCGGCCTGATTACTCATTCAGGCTTGGGGACCTTTGTCGATCCTCGGCAGGACGGAGGCCGTTGCAACAAGCGGAGTACCGATGAACTTGTGGAATTGATGAACATCGATGGGCGTGAAGTGCTGCGTTACAAGCCGTTCAAGGTGGATGTGGCTATCATTCGCGGCACCTACGCCGATCGGAAGGGAAACATCAGCCCGGAAGAAGAGGCCGTTGATCTCGACATTCACACCATGGCGTTGGCGGCGCACAATTGCGAGGGAGTCGTTCTGGCGCAGGTGCGGCAAGTAGTTGAACCGGGAACATTGAAAGCCAGAAGCGTGCGAGTCCCCGGAATCATGGTTAATGCCGTGGTTGAAGACGGCGCGCAAGAACTGTTCTACGGACTGCCCTACGATCCAACGATCAGCGGCTCGCAACGTGCGCACTTGCAAAGATTGTCAACTGAACTTCCGGCAAAATTGGCCCGGCGGATCATTGCGCGGCGTGCGGCGATGGAGCTGCGCCCTGGGGCATCATTGAATTTCGGGTTCGGCATTCCCGGCGGAATCTTCGGCGTAATTGCTGAAAAAGGCATCGAGGATGACCTCTGGATGAGCGTCGAACAGGGAACCCACAACGGCCGCATGCTGGACGAGCGGCTCTTCGGTGCGGCGCGCAATCCTGCTGCGTTGGTTGCCTCAGTCGATCAATTCGACTACTACAGCGGCGGCGGCATTGACCAGACGTTTCTGGGCATGGGCGAGGCCGACGCTCAAGGAAACGTGAATGTGTCACACCTGGGCGGAAACCTCGTAGGTCCCGGTGGATTCATGGAGATTGCGCAGAACGCGAAGTGCGTGGTCTTCTGCGGCACTTTCGACGCACAAGGAAGCGAAGTGGCCTTTGAATACGGGAAACTGCGCATCGTGAAGCCGGGCAAAATCCAGAAATTCGTCAAAGCGGTGGAGCGGATTACTTTCTCCGGCCAATACGCCCGGCAAAGGAATCAGGAGGTTCTCTACGTCACGGAGCGCTGCGTTTTTCGGCTTGATTCGGAAGGCCTGCGCCTCATCGAGATCGCACCGGGAATCGAGATTGAGCGCGACATTCTTCCTTACATGGCGTTCCGGCCCATCATCGGCGACATCAAGCTGATGGATAACGCGTGCTTTGTGTGACCGCAGTTCACCACGCGGCGACAAAAGGACACGCAGGCGAGGTTCTTATGACAAATGCATCGGGCCGGCAACTGCCGCCAGGCGACTACTGGTTTGAGGATCTTCAGCAGGGCGATTGGTTCGAAACGGGCCACATCGTCGTCACCGAATCCCACATCATCAATTTTGCCGGCCTCTGCGGAGATTTTTTTGACGTTCACATGGACGATGAATTCGCGCGGTCGCAGGGCTTTCCGGGGCGCATCGCGCACGGACTGCTGGGCCTTGCGCTTGCTGACGGACTCAAGAACCGCGCATCGGTCCGCCTGATGGTGGCTGCTTCGCTGGGCTGGAACTGGAAATTCACCGGACCGATCCTAGCGGGCGACCGCCTAGGCGTCAAGATCACGGTGCAGGAGAAACGCCTGTCGAGTAAGGGACAGGCCATCCTGACCCTGCATCTTGAAGTAACGCAGCGGGAAGGACGCGTGGTGCAGAAAGGGGAAACAACCCTGCTGGCAAGAATGAAACCCGCCACCGAGTCCTGACTTCTTCCATTCCCACGGGCACGCACCCCGGCGCTCCTGACAGGAACGCCAACAGACTGATTTTGTAATGGGGACAATACTGGGGTGAGCGACGGGGCTCGAACCCGCGACTTCCAGATCCACAATCTGGCGC
>JAJYJL010000553.1 GCA_021789565.1 Acidobacteriota bacterium | reverse complement strand
GTTCTGGTTGCTCCCGCAAACTACTGCATTTTCATTGCAGCATTCGATGTTTGAGCGATAGACAGCCGCGCTGCCCACACCTCCGCCGCTGGGGAGGCTGCTGGCGCAGGCCGGACATTCAGTGGCCGCCGTATTAGTGAAGGGAATGTAGGCAGCGTAATATTGGCCGGGAGCCGCCGCACCGCCCGGCGAACCGGGCTTCAAGGTAAAGGGTTCGCCGACAGGTCCGGTTGGATAATCACCCTGGCGCGCAAGAGTGGAAGAACCGCCACCCTGCGGGATCACAAAAGATCCAACGGGTCCAGAGCTTTGATCGCAATTCTGGTTTGGCGTTCCTGTTGTATTCAGAGGGTCGCAGTTTGGAATCAGCCACGGCTTCACGCATCGGCTCCCCACCGCCGGGCCGGTGCCATTGGACGCATAGGCTTCCGCAACGGCCTTGGCAGAAACATTCGCCGAAGTGATGCCAAAAATCTTGACGAAAAACGTCGGCATGGGATTGTTGTGGGCTGCGTCCCGTGCTGCAATTACCTGGATTTGCGGGTCATTGACGCTGGTGGAAAGAAACGTGATGTCGCTGTCGCCAATGTTGGGAACTGCTCCGGCAATCAGGTTTGCGTTGCCAACAGCTTCGGCTTGCTGCGTGGCCAAAGTCTGACAATACGAACTGAGAGATCCACTACCACTATTCACACAATCCGGGTTAGCCGCCAATACGTTGGCGCCAGCCAGGGCCGCAGCATCCGCGGCGCGTTGAGCTTCGCTTCGTCCCACGTAAAGTGACGCAAGGTCGATACCCAGTCCTGCAATCCCAAGTACAAAAACCATCGACACCGCGATGATCAGAATGCTGACACCTCGATCGTTATGGCGCTTCCGAATCGTTTGCTCGTTGGTCCTCATCTTGTTACTGTCCCCCCTCCAGGTGATGTCCATTCAAAGCTGCCCGGTTCGCGTGGCGCGAACGCGCCGGTGCAACCAACCTTCAGACCCTAAAAAAGCTTTGGACCCCCTTCGGACCCCACGTACCCGTGAGCCATCTGGTGCTGCTGTTGAATCCATAATCCAAGAAAAAGGCAGTTGGCACAAGACCCCAGCTAGATATTGTCAAATTGGACTACTCTTAAAGCCGTCATTTACCAGATCGTTCTCATACGGAGAAGCAATTTTACGATTTGGTAAATGGTAAGGCCGTCTCATGCCACCCGACATCACTGTCTGACCATGCAGAGCTAGCAAGGGAGCACGCAACGTTCCAAAACCAATCCTATTGCACGATTGTCCACACAGGTGCAATTCAGCCTGAGATTCATCGTGTATCCTGCCTGTTTTCTTTAGCTAGCATGACCACGGCAGGTCTTGAAACCTGAGGTAGAAAGGTATCGGCCGGTATCAGAAGCCCGTTACCGTAGCTCTTCCCCCGCTCAAGCCTTTCACACCCCGCAACCTCTTGCTTTTGTTAGGGATTTGATAGCGGGGAGACTAAAAAGCACATTAACCCGCAACCGTAGAAGGCCCCTTCCTGCAACCCTAAGGGGTAACTGCGGGCGGCCGGGTAACATCAACAATCTAGGGAGAAACACTTCATTCCCGGAGTGTTATCCCACAGCCAGACCAATGAACCCGGTACAGAGCTACCCTGACGCAGCCATTTGCGCGCGTGGTGAACATGCATGCATGCAAAATCTTTCACACTGACTCAACAGTAAACAGATCCGCCCGGCGGGAATTCACAACTAATCATTCGTCGCCATGATAAGGAATTAATCTGGATTTCTGGGCCGCAGAGCTCCTGCCGTCCAGGAAGCAATCCCCCATTCAACCAGCCCGGCAATAGCACCGGCAGTAATCACTTCCGCGCCAAAGGCGCCGAGAAAATAGCTGAGGAGATTGCCGTGCGGGCGAGTGAAAAAGTGGGTTTTATAGTAAGGCGCGGCCGCGCCCATCAACATTGCGATAAAGATCCAGGATCGCCACGTCCATCCGAGGACCATTGCGGGGATCAGCAACGTGCGCGGTGAGGAAAGCCCGGTCAGCGTGCCGATTCCTCCCAGGAAAAACCCGCAAAGGAGGAAAGCCACTGTGGAACTCCACGCCGAGGAAACAAGGGGGTTAAGATTCATAGCCTCGGACCAGAAGCGGATCACCACCAGCCCGCCCAGCAAGGCGCCGGGCCCTACAGTGACCGGCCAGTGCCACAGCACAAGCATGGCGGCCATCAGGACCAGGGCGACGATGGCGACGGGTACAATCTCAGCCAGGTGTTCAAGAACGTGGTGCATCAGGTATCCCCAGTTGCCCCAGTCCTGTTGCTCGGCAAAATGGCTCCTCTCAAGACGCAACCCGCCGGAAACGAGGGTGAATAGAATCACCCACCCCTGCGCCCATGCGGCAAGCAGAACTCCGGGCAAGACAATCTGCCAGGATTTCCGCACGCCGCGAAGGGGCGCCACGGCGCCCATGTAAATGCCCACCAGGTAAACGGCGCCCGTACTGGAAAGGAAACCGGTCAACTGATGAGACATCCCGAACAGTTCGAGCACAAATCGGACAATGATCAGCAGCGCGATGAACGCAAAAGGCCCTGCAAGCCAGGGACGGAGTCGAAGCTTTGTTTGGGTTTCAGCCGCAGCATCAGCCATCGGAAGCCTCCTTCAGTTACGGAACGAATAAGATGGACTCTAAGGCACAAAGAATGTTGCAGCCATTCTAACCCCGAACGTCAAGAGAGGGCAGCGGGAATTCAATTCGAGATGCTTGCAAGGAACTTCTTCACTGCCTGCTCGTAGAGTTCATGCCCGGAGGTAAAACCCTCTCCGTGGCGGTGGCCCGGGACCACTATGATGGCCTTCTTCGGGCTGTTTGAATGGGAATACAACTCGCGCGCAACTTCGGGGGTGATGCGCTTGTCGCCCTCAACAGCGATAAACAGAATGGGGCGGGGATTGATGAGATCAACGGCTTTTCGCAGGTCGAACTCCGAGGGCCAGAAGCCTGCGCGCCAGGCGGAAAGATAGATGGCTTCATCCACAATCGGGAAGGATGGAATATGAAAAAACAAGTGGGCGTGATGGACGATTACCTGCCGAAAAGAGAGGAAAGAACTGTCGGAAATCACGCCGGCAATATCGGGCGATTCTGAAGCCGCCATCAGGGCAGCCGAGGCGCCCATGGAAACGCCCCACAGGACAATGGGCCGGGCGGCGTGTTCATTCTTCAGGGCGTAATCGACCGCGGCGATCGCGTCCAGCCTTTCCAGGTAGCCCAGGCTGCCAATCTTCCCGCCGCTATCTCCGGAGTCGCGAAAGTCAAAGAGCAGGCCGTTGTAACCCAGGCTGTGGCCGTAAACTTCCATGGGCAGCATCTCTACACGGCTGCGGTTGCGCCCGTGGCAATAGATGATCGTTCCGTGCGCATCGGGGCCGGCCGGGACATACCACCCCTTCAGCAGGATGCCGTCTGAGGAATGAAATTCAATGGACTCGTATGCGAGGCCGAAGGACTGCGGCGTTTTGCCATTATTGGGGTCCCGGAAACGGAACCTTGCCGACGTGATGAGAAAGGTGAAAAACAGCGGCACGACAACCAGAAAAAAGATCGCCACCAGGCTGAGAAGAACGATAAGGATGTTTCGAATGATTCGACGTTTTGACAATGTCACCTTCTGTCCCGCCCCTTCGCATTCTTCGGCTGTTATATTTCTTCATGCCCCGGTATCAGGTGGCGCCGTCCGAGGTTCGACGATGTGCGTGGCCAGCAGGATCGCCACCACTGCCGTCATGGCCGCGCACAGAGTCGTCACTGCAAGGTAGCCATGGCGCTGGTATATAGCCCCGCCCGCAAGCACGACCAGCCCAATCCCCGTCTGGGAAAAAACGTTGCGAAGCGCGATGAACGAACCACGCTCAGCCGTGGGGACAAGCTCCGTCATCAGCGCCGCCAGCGGTCCCTGCCTCGAGGCAGCTCCCAGGCTGGTCAATGCAAAAACAATCAGCAGGCCAGCGCCCCATGGAAAAAGGGGAACCAGCGCCACCGACAACGCCAGCAACAAGTTCCCGGCTATGCATACAGGCCGCTTTCCCCAACGGTCAGAGAGGCTGCCGGCCAGCGGCGCACTGACCAGGGCAACCACGCCGCCCAGCATGAAGACCCAGCCGATCGATCGTGTGGGAACGCCAAATGACGAATTCAGCCACTGCCCAATGTAATACAAGAACCCATAAAGCCCGCCTGAAACCAAAAAGGCGATGACAAGCCCTGCGCTGGTATCACGACGCCGGAAGAATGACCGACAGGAGCGAAACGTAGCCCTCCATTTTTCCAGGCTGGGAACAGTCTCGCGCTTGTCATTCGGCAGCCGGAGAGAAAGCAGGGCGACTGCGACAGCCAGGACTGCAAAAAAATAGAACGTGTTGCGCCATCCCAGGCGGTCCGCTACCTGCGCGGCGAGAGGCACTCCCAGGATGGGCGCGGCGAAATAGGCCGTCGAGATCCAACTGAGGGCGCGGCCTCGAATGCTGTAATCAAACCAGTCGCCCGCAAAGGCGATGGAGCAGGTGGAAATCGTCCCTGCGCCGAGACCCGTCAAACCACGGGCTAACGTCAGTCCCGCGAAACCCGCGGCGTGCGCGGACATCCAGGAAGCGCAGCCAAACATCAGGGCCCCGGCAATCAGAAAGCGCCGTCGGCCGTAATGATCGGAAAAAATTCCTGTGACCAGCGAGGCAAACGCCGCCGCTACCGAATAGAAAACCGCCAGCAATCCTGCCTGCTCAACCGTGATGTGGAGAGAATCAATCAGCAGGGGAAGCAGCGCGGGAATGGTCTGGTTGTCAGCCAGGCCTAGGAACAGCAGGAAAAACAATATGCCGATGATCAGAAGGTTCACCGGGCGTCCTCGCAAATCTGTAACCGGCAGGCCCTCGGGCCTTCAGGAATGTTAGAATTTTCCGCAATTCCGGAGCCCCCACGTTGCCCCTCTCCGGATAAACCTTGACGCCGGTCCTGTCTATTCGAAATGGTGGAGATCCAGGTGGGTCGCAGCCTTGTCCGACATGTCAACGACAGCGGCCGCGCCAATTCCGACGGCCACAACGATGGCATCCGAAATCTCTTCCTTGGTGGCCCCCAGTTCGAGCGCCTTTTTGATGTGGCCCCGCGTGCAGCCCTCGCACTTAGCCACCAGCGAGCACCCGATCGCAATCAACTCCTTGGTCTTGGAGTCGAGCGTTGTGGTGGTGTAGTAAGTCTCCTTGTAGAAAGACTTATAGATGTTGCGGAAGCGGGGTTCAATCATGCTCATTGAGCTGGGAGTCGTTTTCATTTTGCCGGAGGCACGTTTAGCCATCAACCTTCCTCGGACTTGTGGATTTACGGCTCAGAAACCCGCGTCCCAGCCGGGCCATTCATTGCGAGATTTTTTCGCCGGCAGGGACGAATACAGAGTTCCGGGTGCAAAAGCCTGATATTAACACAGATTAATTCCTGAAATAGGCGGAACAGGATGTCACAGCGAAAAACGCAAAAACCTGGGCCAGCTATCTCTATTTCAGCCCTAACCTCAGGATCACGTTTCGGCCTGGGCCGCTTCAACTGAAACCGCCTCTTCGGCTGCCACAACTTCCGGCAGTTCCAAGCGGACGGTGGTTCCCTTTCCGGGTTCGCTTTCGACCTTCATGGAGAACTCTTGCCCGTAGAGCACCTTCAGCCTTTCCTGGACGTTCATGATGCCAATGCCGGAGGCAAAGATTTCGGGCAGCCGGGCCGGAGGAATTCCGACTCCGTCGTCGCTCACTTGAATGGCAATTCTCCGGTTGCGGCGGGAGGCTCGCAGCGTGATCGTTCCTCCCTCAATTTTCGGGCCTATACCGTGGCGAATGGCGTTCTCCACTAAAGGTTGGAGTATCATGGTGGGCACAATCACGTCCAGAGCGTCCGGATCGATCTCCTCAATCACTCGGAGCTTATCGTGTCCGAAACGGACGACCTCGATGTCCAGATAGTCAGCGATGAAATCAAGTTCGTGGCGCAGTGGCGCAAAATGGGTCTGGGTCTTGAGTCTTCGCCGCAAGATGTTGGAGAGTTTTATCAGCACTTTGCGGGCGGTGTCGGGGTCCAGTCGGATCAGCGACGAAACAGTGTTTAGCGTGT
>JAJYJL010000552.1 GCA_021789565.1 Acidobacteriota bacterium | reverse complement strand
CATTGAGAACTCGACCGAGACGGAGTCGATCCGGCCATCGGGACTGATACTACGTTTGATGAGCATCTGGGCAAAGCCATTCGTGTGTTTCGGGGTGCGCTTTCTGGACAAAGCGGCTGGCTCGCTTGGTTCAGGTGAAACAGGAATGGTCTCACCCTCGCCATTGCCGGGTTCATAAGGCTCGGGGCTTTCTTGCTGTTTCCACGGGGCGACCGCCAGGATGTGCTTGCAGCGCCAGGTGGTGTCGCCCTGGTGATATTCAAAGTCCGGGCAGGTGCAGGTCCAGCGTTCGCCTTCCTGCCGGACGAGATAGAGATGGGAAGGGTGGCTCACGGAATACACGCGATAGCCTTCCTCGACCCTGGAAATTACGAACGCTCCGTTTTCGGCGCGCTCTTGCCTTGCTTCAAGCTGATTCTCAGTCATAACAGAATTTCTCCTCAGTGTGAAATTGGGTTCTCAAAGAACCAATCTCAGCCTAGGAAACGTACCGGGGGACACAAGGCGGGGAAAGTTGCCGGAAAGCGCTAAATGAGAAGCCTTGCTGCTTGGCTATCGATTGTTACGATGGAGGGAATGGCCAACGGAAACAAAGATCCACTAACATTGATTGGCCGGACAAACCACCGCAATCAGCACAAGAATTTTGGTATTCGCCAGGCGGACCGCCGCACACAAACAAAACGCCAGTCCCTCGTGACAGGAACTGGCGTAAGAAATGAAACAACCGTTCAAGGTGAGAGGCGAGGCGCTTCGCTGGTAAAGAACCGCCTCACTTCCTCCCAGGACAGCGGAATGAGCATGTCGGGCATGGGCTCGTTATCGGCGACCTCGAAGTAGGTCAGGGACTTCAGCACATGCACCATGCTCTGGTTCACCTCGGCGTATTTCTGCTTGAACCATGCGAGCGACTGGGGCACCCCGTACTGCTTCGCCGCGACGTACAGGTCAACGAAATCGCGCTTGGTTCCCCGGTTCGCGATAGCGCTCAGCTTCATGCATGCGATCTCGCGCGGATCGGCCACGTCAACGCCGAGAAAGGGTTGAAATGGGAAAAGCACCGGGTAGGGATAGGCGAGGAAGCTGACCTTGGTCTTCTCGACGGTTGCGTGCAGCGTTTCCGGGGCTTGCGACGCGAGCGCGAAACCGGCGAGCGTTTTCATCCTGCGGATCAGCGCCTCCGGGTCCACCCCTTCGCGGCTGAAGAAATCGAGGTCGTGGGAGCGGCGGTGCCCGAGCTGGAGCGCGAGACCCGTGCCCCCGGCGAGGTAGCACCGGTCAAGAACGCCGAGCGTTCGGAGATTCTCAAGCGCGTGCTCCGCCTCCGGGTTAATCACCTCCCGATGCCACACGTGTTCGTTGCCTTCCATAGTGATCACCTCCTTAGTTTACGCGGAATTGCAAGGGAAGGATTAGCGCGCAGCGCGCAGCGCCGCCACGTCGTTGGGGGCTATCCCGTACACCAAGGCCCAGAAGTTGGCCGACTTCCTCGAAAGCGTTCGGTCGGTCGCAAGGACCCTCTTGATGTCCGCCTCCGGGAAGGTCTCTTTCATCCATTTGACGGCGTATTCGTCGCCGAGTTCCAGGATGCGGAGAATGGTATAGCGGGGATAGTCCGTAGGGTTGAAGTTGTTAAGGTTCACGTCCCAAAACAAAGAGTGTAAGTGTTGTGGGATCATAGGCTTATATTGTACCTCGTGGGTCGAAAAAGTCAATCATTTTGGAGCGTCTGCGTTAGACCCGGAGCCTTGCCGCAAACTGCCAATCAGGCAGCCTTGCAAGTAACAGATTTATCGCCACGATGGTGGCAATGGCGAACGGCAATGACAATCCCATCACGTTGATTGGCCGGACAAACTACCGCAACCAAGGGAAAACTTTCGGCATCCGGCAGGCGGACCGCCGCGCCCACATGTACCTCATCGGGAAGACCGGCACGGGAAAATCCACGCTACTTGAGACGATGATCCGGCAGGATATTGAGGTTGGACGGGGAGTCGCGCTCTTTGACCCCCACGGAGATCTCGTGGAGCGTGTCGTGGCTTTGGTGCAAGAGAAAAGAAAAGGCGATCTGGTTTACTTCAACGTGCCCGACGCCATGATGCCTCTTGGATTCAATCCGCTCGAAAGCGTGCCGCCCGCGAAGAGAGCGGTTGCTGCCTCGGGGATGCTGGAAGTTTTCAAGAAGATCTGGGCGGAGAGCTGGGGACCGAGGCTCGAACACATCCTGCGTAACGCCTTGCTAGCCCTTCTCGACCAACCTCAGGTGACCCTGGCTGACATCCTGCGGCTGATGGATGAGCCGGGCTTCCGGAGAATTGCCGCATCCAGAGTCCGCAACGCTCAAGTGCGGAACTTCTGGCTGCGGGAGTACGAGAACTATCCGGCGCGCTTTCGCGCTGAGGCCATTGCGCCAATCCAGAACAAGGTGGGCGCGTTCCTCGCCGATCCGGTTTTGAATGCCATCCTGACGCAGCCGAAAAGCGCCTTCGATCTGAGGCGCATCATGGATGAGGGCAGGATTCTCTTGGTGAACCTCGCGAAAGGGAAAATCGGGGAAGACAGCGCTGCGCTCCTGGGAGCCTTGTTGGTCTCACGGATCGGTTTGACGGGCCTGAGCCGGGCGGACGTGCCCGAAAACGAACGGCGGGATTTTTACCTTTACCTCGACGAGTTCCAGTCATTCACGACGTTGAGCCTGGCGAACATGATGTCCGAACTTCGCAAGTATCGCGTCAATTTGATTCTAGCCCACCAGTACCTTTCGCAGTTGGACCTCCAGGTCCGCGATGCCATTCTTGGGAATGCCGGAACCATTATTTCTTTCCACTTGGGTTTGGCTGATGCCGAGATTCTGTCGAAGGAGTTCTGGCCGGAATTTTCCGCCGAAGACCTGATCCGGCTGCCCAATTACAACCTCTATATAAAGCTCATGGTGAACGGAGCGGTCACGCGGCCATTCAGCGCGGAGACGTTGCGGCTACTCAACTGATGCGTGCATAAGGACAAATAACGAGAACTTGCAATCAAGTTCAACCCTCCGGCAAGATATCATCCAAAATTTTCTTGTTGCGACCTCACGGATGCGCATAATGTGGCCAATGATAGGGACGTTCCGGTGCCTCAGAACCTCCGACACGTTCTTGGCGTTCGCACTCGTGCACTTCCCAAGAGTTTGTTCAATTCAAAGACCACGCAAGAACTATTACTGTGAACTTGCGGCTAAAGACCGCCAGTACCAAGTCAATCGCATATTGCGCCCTGCTTCCCAACGTAGTGCATGCCGTGAGCAGCGCGAACACGAAGGACGCCACGCGTAGCCACCGGCTGTGTACATTCAGGTAGACCAGAAGTGCTCATGCAAAATGCAGGCTTGGAAAGGCGTTGCGAGGCACGGAACTACGACCCAGCATCGTTACGGCCTGCGGCTTTGGAGTGCACCACGGGACCCCGACATAGGCGTAAACCGGAACTATCGCGACGAAAAACACGCAGCACTGCGGCGCGACAATCGCGGCAAAGACCAGCGCTCGTGCCAGCGCCCAGTTTCGCTCCGACGCGTAGGCGAGCGCCATCGCCAGCAGCAACACGTTGTAGGCGTAATCTAGGACACGCTTGGGCAGTGCGTCGCCCCAAACGGCCCTGGCAAGCGTCAGCGTGTTCATCCTCAGCGCCCGGCTGTCCAAGAGCAAGTAGTTGTCCAGCTTAATGTGCAATCCCATTGTCGCCCGCAATGGCAACGGAAGTGCAATGTCAGCCCCGACGATCAGACCTAGCGCCACCAGCACATGCCGATAAGGGTTCCGCAAATGCGCACATGTCGCTTTGATGATAATACCTCCGAAAAGGCAGAAGCTAGGAACACCGTTCGCCTTTTATAACTTACCAAGCGCCCTCAAGACGCCATCCACTAAATCCTGACGTAAAGCAACGGGATCGAGCTGAACGCCCCAGACTGTACGGCAACAAGGGCAAAGGAAGCTAACTCCGTTCCAGCTCCCGGCGATTAGCTTCTGAACAGCGATAGGCTCGACCACGACATTCGGGATCACTTCCTGACAGTTGGGGCACTTAGCATTGGGGATTGCCATTTATTGCCTCCGTTGGCACTTCCAGCATTCATGTGATTTCCTGCTGACTTTAGCAAGCATCTCTTCAGTTATTCACGCGTAATCTGTTAGTTTGGCTTCCATCGCTCGCGTAAATCTTAGTGTTCGGTAAACCCCGTCCGAGTTGTAGTGCATCCAGTAGAGGGCCATCGACGCTGCGTAATTCTCAACGTTCTTACTAAACTCATTCGCCTGCCCTTACATTAGAGGTTGCACAACGTGGACAAGTTCCTGGGTCGTAAAAGAAATCGCTTTGGCACATGTGAGGGGTTTCGGAGTACCGTGGGAACCTAGGTAGATTTCCAGCTCCGCCCTGGCGGCCTTAAGTATATTTTCAGGGAGCCCGAATCAGTTGGCGGAGCTTACCGATTTCAACTCTGCTTTCCGTCTCATTCGACTTTCGAATTAGCTCTTCAAACATCCGGGAAGCCATTTTGAGCGAGGCAAGGGCTTCCCGGCAAGCCGCGCAGTCCTTGAGATGCTTCTTGACACTTGCGTGCGCCTCAGGCGATAGCTCATGGTCCAGATAAGCCACGAGGCATATCTCTCCGGGATGGGTTCTATGCTTCGACAGAACCCATGAATAGTCCGCCTTGGACTTCCTTCCCATTCACCTGTCTCTTTACTAGTTTGACGTGCAGCACACGGATATTCTTTACTCTCCGGACAAGAGTGGCCACCACTGTGCGCAGTTCAATGTGTAGAATGGCGGCTATTTCCATTTACTTGGATCTCTCCGACTGGAATTGCAGGCACCTCAGCTTGTGTGGCACTGGAGGGACTGAAATCCGGTCAATGGTTTCACCCGCTCCTTAACTGATAGCCCACATGTATACGAGAGAACATGCGCCTCGCGGAGTTTACCCAGAGCCCCTGTAGTTCGTTCAGGAATGTTCGCAAAGGAAAGGTGATCGGGTCGGGAGTGACACCCTCTCAGAGCGTTGTTCAGCCACCAGCTAAAGTAGCGGAGTCAAGGTTTTAGAACTGGATCTTTGCGGCAAATCGAATGATTCTTGGGTTGCCAATGGTCTGCGTGATGCTGCCGAAGTTGCCGGATGACATATCACCGTTGGGGTTGGTAAAGTGGGGAGTATTGGTCAGATTGAAGAATTCAAACCTCAATTGCAAAGAAACTCTTTCGTTGATCGGCAAATTCTTGATCATGGAAAAATCGAAGTTGGCAAAGCCGGGACCGCGGACCAGATTGCGGCCGGCGTCGCCCAGATCGTGGATCTGCGCCCCGGTGAAGGGCGACGCGTCAAAAGTGCTCGTATCGAAGTAGTGAGTCAAGGTGCGCTTGGAGCCGGGCAGATTGGGATCGCGCAGCACGTTGGGACGGAGCCCCTGATACCCCACCGCTTCCCCATTCCGCACGACGTTAACCGGCAGTCCTGATCGCGCCGAGAAGATGCCTTCCGTTTGCCATCCGCCCCAGAGGGCCTGGGACCGTCCTCTTAAATTGGAGAGATACCGCTGGCCTTTGCCCAAGGGCAGTTCGTAGATGCAACTTGCCACGAAGTTATGTCTGCCATCATCGTCTGCGACCGCACGCTCTAGGGAAAGGTTCAACGGATCCTGAGGCTGATTTTCGGAATTCAAGTTGTGGCCCAAGTCAAATGGCGCCGGCCCGTTGTCCATGTTTTTGGCGAAAGTGTACGCCGCTAAGAAGGTCAGGTGACGAGAAAAGCGCTTGGTCGCTTGGACCTGCAAGGAATTGAAGCTGGCCGTTCCTTCAGCGAAGAGCGCCTGAACCTGGCCGAGCTGGCTGCTGATCCGGTTGGCGACGTTAAGATTCCCCACGGCGTAAGACAGTTTGTGGCTGACGGAGCCAACGTAGCCTGCCTGAAGGCTCGTGGTTGGAGTCAATTCGTGCTGTAACGTGAAATTGTAGAGCTGCGAATACCCCGTTTGAAAATTCGGGTCGACCGCGAAAACATTTTGTGCTGAACCGGCAACGGCCAAAATTTCAGCGGGACTGAGGGCGGAGGCGCCTGCGGGGAGCGGAACCGAAGTAATCCGCGGCACGCCGGTATCCAGCAGGCAG
>JAJYJL010000551.1 GCA_021789565.1 Acidobacteriota bacterium | reverse complement strand
GAAAGCATCATGCCGGCTGGGGCTTCAGGTCCGGTGCAAACGGTTGCCGAGCCCGACCTTGAGAGGCTTGCCCGTCTCATCGCTGCTTATGCCCCGCACGACGGCAGTTTTGACCTGCGCATTCCCGGTGTGCATGCGGGACGCCTCTCACAAATTAACAAGGAGTGTGCGCATGTGCTACGGGTGCCTTCCTTGTGCATCGTCGCGCAAGGGGCCAAGACGGTTACCGTGGGGGAGGAAGTTTACGAGTACGACTCATCGCGGATGATTGTGTTCTCCGTTGCCTTGCCCATTGCGGCGCAGGTCACGCAGGCGAGCTTCGCCAAGCCATACCTCTCTTTACAGCTTGACCTTGATGCGCCCCGGATTGCCGAGCTGGTCTTGAAGGTGTTTCCTCACGGTGTTCCTCCGGCTCAGGAGAGGAAGGCGGTTTACATCACTCCCGTCGACGCGAGTATCATCAGCGCTGCGACCAGGTTAATTGAGTGTTTACAACAACCCGGAGACGCCGAGCTTCTCGCCCCGCTCGTCGTGGATGAGATTCTGATCCGTCTGCTGAGAAGCCCCATTGGCGTTCGCGCGGCTCAAATGGGCTTTGCTGAATCCAGCGTGCAACGGGTTGCGAAGGCGATTTCCTGGCTGCGCGTCAACTATTCCCAGCCCGTGAAGGTCGAAGAACTGGCCGACCTGGTGAACATGAGTGTTTCGTCTTTCCATGAGCACTTCAAGGCAGTCACTTCGATGAGCCCCCTGCACTATCAAAAGGTATTACGCCTTCAGGAAGCAAGACGCCTCATGTTGTCCGCAATGATGGATGCAGGGAGCGCAAGCGAACGGGTGGGCTACTTAAGTCCATCCCAGTTCAGCAGGGAATACAGCCGTTTTTTTGGAAGTGCGCCCACTCGCGACATCGCCAGGTTGCGGCAAGACACTCGCCACTGGCCTGACCTGGCACCGGCGGCGGATTGATTTTCGCCCTCATAGCGCTCGACACAAGCCCACGGACGGAGGAAGATAGTGGTTAGCAGGGTGCCGCACCATCCGCGCCGTGGATCGATATGACTGCAATTCCTTTTGAATCCGAACGCCGCGCAATGATTAAGTGGCAGTTGCGACGGCGTGGAATTAGTGACCCGCGTGTTCTGCTTGCCATGTTTGAGGTGCCACGCCACGAGTTCGTTCCTCCTGCAGATAAGCAGGCAGCCTACGACGACCGGCCCATCATGATTGGAGAAGGCCAGACCATTTCGCAACCGTATATGGTTGCCGCCATGACGGAAGCGGCCCAGATTAGTCCGGGGGACAAAGTGCTGGAAATTGGCACTGGCTCGGGCTACCAGGCTGCGGTTCTGGCGCATCTCGGCGCGGAAGTAATCACCATGGAACGCGTCCGGCGCCTGGCTGAATCGGCGCGCGAGCGCCTGGCGTCCCTCGGCTACCGCGGCATCCGGGTCATTCCCGAAGACGGAAGCGAAGGCTATCCCGCCGGAGCTCCTTACAATGCAATTCTTGTAACGGCTGCGGCGCCGGCGGTCCCGCAGGCTTTGGTCAGCCAGTTGGCCGAAGGCGGGCGGTTGGTGATTCCTGTGGGGACGCTCCAGTTGCAGACCCTCCAAGTCATTTTCAAACACGGAGACGAGATTTCAATCCGCGAACTGGACCCCTGCCAGTTTGTTCCTCTGGTTGGGCGGCAGGCGTGGCCAGAGCGAGCGTGGTAGCGGAATTTCCGGTAACAATCTTGAAGCTGTGGCGCCGCCATGTGGCACTTGGCGGCAGAACGGTGAGCGTTGCCCCAACTGTGGCAACGTTGCAAGTGCTGCCTCAAGAGCGACATAGGTTTACGGTCTCTGACTTGAATTCCATTGCAATTTGTGGAGTGACCGGATTATATTCTGCCCCCTATGGCTAGCCCGTACCTAAGTATTGTTATCCCTGCCTACAACGAGTCTCTGAGGGTTGGGAAAACCCTGGATGAAGTCCGGAAATACGCCTCCTCAAAGCCCTTTGGGGTTGAAATCGTGCTTGTGGACGACGGTTCCAGTGACCGTACTGCGGATCTTTTCAGGGAATTTCAATCGCTCTGGTCCAGAACGCAGGTGCTTTTGAACGGCGTCAACCGTGGAAAAGGGTTCAGCGTCCGGCGTGGCGTTCTGGAAGCGCGTGGCAAACTGGTCCTTTTCACAGATGCTGATCTTTCCGCTCCCATTGAAGAAGCGGACAAGCTGCTGGCTGCGCTGGAGACCGGGTCGGCCGATGCCGCAATCGGCTCGCGCGCTCTCGACCGGAAGCTGATTGGAGTCCGTCAGCCGCTGCAACGCGAGCTTGCCGGGCGATTCTTCAATCTGCTGGTCAGACTGTTTACAGGGCTCAAGCTTCACGACACTCAATGCGGGCTGAAACTCTTCCGCAGAGACTCAACGCGCAGGGCTTTTGAACTGCAGCAGGTTGAGCGGTTCGGCTTTGACCCGGAGGTGCTTTTCCTGATCCAGCACCTGGGCGGGAAGATTGTGGAAGTGCCCGTCCGCTGGAACGATAATCCCGCCACCAAGGTCCATTTCCTGCGTGATTCCACGCGTATGTTCCTCGATCTGATTGTGCTCCGATGGCACGCTTTGACGGGCCACTTTCCGCGCTGAAATTTACTTCAGTGCGCCGATGTTTTTTCTTGACTCCGAAGTCGCAGGACTATAGTATCGGAATCACGCTAGAAAGGAGGTGATCCATGCAAATTGAAAGTAACTGTAGCGAGGGTGCTGAGGCTTAGGCGCTCGCTAGTGCTTGTTTGTAGGACCTCTCCCTAGCTAAGAGAGGATAAAAGGCACGGCGCTAGTAGCGCCAGTTCCCGGAAGCATCAGGGAGGCCAATCCCAATCAGTATCCGACCCCTGGTCTTGCCAGCGAAGCAAGGCCAGGGGTTCTGTATTTTATGGGGCTTGGATTTGGGACCGGGCGGCAGCAGTGATAGGGTCAAGTTTCAGGCAGTTGGCTCACCGGGTCTTGCGTGATGATACCTTTTTGTGCTTCGCAAACCAATCAAATGCGTCAGCGATAACGGCGGCGGCTTTGGGCGTGATTTTGTAGTCCAGCAGATTGCGGCGGTCCACCCATCGGGCATCCAGAACGTCGCTGCCGGCCTTCAGACGGCCTCCTGCCGGTCGGCAAACATAGTCGATAATGACGTAGTGAAACTGTACTCTGCCCCCGTTCTCCTGTATGCGATCCAGCACTGCGATGGGCTCCAGCGGACGGACTTTCAGGCCTGTTTCCTCCAGAATTTCTCTCTTTATTCCGTCTTTCAAACTCTCCCCGAGTTCGAGCATGCCTCCTGGTATGGACCATTCGCCCTTGAGCGGTTCTCGCCCGCGCCGGATCAGGAGTACGAAGTTATCTCGAATGACCACTCCGCCGACTCCCACAATCGGGTGATCAGGGTATTCACGCTTCATATCAGGGGTCTCGCCGGTTTGACCGTTGACGCTGCCGGTGTTTATTCGTAACTTATTGTAAATACATATGTTTGCTAAGTTTTCTCTGCCGAAATGAGCCCGCACGGAAGATCTCCGTGGCTTGGCCCAGGACAGAATTTTACGGTATTATGCCGCACTTGTGCCCACAGAATTTTAAATCCGCTGAATTTTCGGGCTGCGATGGCCGGAAAGTCTACGATTTCGCCGGCTGAGGGTTCGGGCGGGGGTTTTCCCGGGGCCAACGGACCGGCAGATGGCTATCTAAAATCAGTCGAAATGGGGTCCGGAGGATGTGGCCCTGGACATTTTCTCCCTCAATTTTGACAAATGACTTATAATAAAAGAGTTGTTCACTCAAAAGGGCTGACGGCCCCGGAACTTGATTTGGCCAAATCTTCATCTCCGCGCATTTTTGTTGCTTTGGCACCCACCTCACTGGATGCGGCCGAGGCACACATCGAGAGTATGGGTATCTCCGCCTCGCTTGGTTTCGAGCTTCGTCTTGATTATCTCCAGAACCTCACCGGCTTAGAAACCGACTTGCACAAGATGCTGGCCCGGTTGCGCTATCCTCAGGTTATTGCGACATGCCGAAGGGGTGAGGCCGGCGGGAAATTTCACGGTTCGGTTGAAGATCAGATCGCTGTGCTGGCCGCAGCGGCCCGTGCCGGGTGCCAGTGGGTTGATATTGAGATTGAATCCGTTAATTCTTTGCGCAAGAAGCCGTTCAGGCTGTTTGATCCCGCCAAGGTGATTGTTTCCTATCACAATTACAAGAGTACGCCTGACCTTGCCGCTGTTTATCGCCGTCTTGCCCGTTTTCCGGTGGAAGCCGTCAAGATTGCAAGCCATGCCCGGGACCTTCAGGACAATCTGAAAGTCCTCAAACTGCTGAAGACCAACCGCAGGCGACACCCCATGCTGGTTGCGCTTGCGATGGGAAACTCAGGCATCTGTTCGCGCGTCATGGCCTTCCGTTGGGGATGTCCTTTTACATACGCATCGATGGGCAACCACCATGCTGTGGCCAGCGGCCAGTTGGGGATTGACCACATGCTGTCGGTTTACCATGTGGATGATCTTGACGAGCGCACGCAGTTGTTTGGGGTGGTGGGGACGCATTCTTCCATGTCCCTCTCGCCGGCCATGCAGAATATTGCCTTCCAGGCCAAGCGCGTAAACGCGCTCTACCTGCCCTGTGAAACCGGCCGGCTGAGCGACTTTCTGAAGTTTGCCAGGTCCCTCAAGTTTGCGGGTTTCAGCATCACCATGCCCTTCAAGCAGGCGATCATGAGGGAACTATCCTGGATGGACCCTTTATCCGAGCAGATCGGCGCCTGCAACACCGTTGCGATCCGGCACGGCAAGTGGATGGGGTGGAACACGGACTCTACCGCCGTGGTTGAAGTACTGGCCAAGCGGTTGCGCCTTCCAGGAAGCCGAATCCTGATCCTGGGCGCCGGAGGGGCTGCGCGGGCTGCGGCCTATGCTCTGGTTGCGGAGAAGGTCGACGTCTTTATTACCGCCCGCCGGGACGCCGTGGCCAGAAAACTCGCCCGTGCTGTGGGCGCGGAGGCCGTTCCCTGGGAGAACGCGGACGGCATGGACGTGGATGCCGTGATTAACGCTACTCCGGTAGGTATGGCGCCCCACAGTGACGCGCACCCCATCGACCTTGCGCGGCTGCGGACGCGCGTGGTTTTTGACATGGTCTATTATCCGGTCGAGACACGTTTCCTTTCTGAAGCACGCGGCCGCGGGCTGGTGACCATTTCCGGCCTCGAAATGCTGGTGGCCCAAGGTGCCCGGCAATTTGAAATCTGGACCGGACAATCCGCCCCAAGGGCTCTGATGGAGCAGGCCGTCCGCCAATCTCTGAGCCATCCAACAGCGGGCTAGTATCGCTGGTTCGTCCCGTTGAGCTGCTGCGGGCAGGGCCGGTCCGGGTTTTCCTTTCATTGAATCGAAATGGCTTTTGACGGAAACCTCTGTCTCGCCTCCACCACCAGTTTGACATGGGCCTTCCCAAAGCTATAACTTGGGAGGAAGCCTTCCGCTTATGGGACTGCGTGTAATTGTCCCGCTGGAATGGGTTCTTGGGGAAATCTCTCGAAAGGTTTTGGCATGTTGCTGACGTTAACATTTTCGGTGCCTTTAATTCCTGATTTGGGCTCTTTCCTGGATCACGGTATCCGCATTGTGGCGATTTTACTGGCTGCATATGCAGCCGCCAAAATTCTGAATAAGTCGATTCCCACCATACGGGTGCAGATCATCGAAAGGATGAAGAAGCAGGGAAGGGTCGATGTCGAACTCGAGAAGCGCGCGGCCACACTGAGCGGCATCTTCCGTAAGACGGTCGTCATCGGAATCTGGCTGCTGGCCCTTGTGATGGCATTGAAGGAATCCGGGTTTGACATTGGGCCCATCCTGGCCGGCGCCGGCGTGCTTGGCCTGGCGGTGGGATTTGGCGCGCAGCATCTGGTCCGGGACCTCTTTGCCGGACTGTTCATCCTGCTGGAAAACCAGATCCGGGTGAACGACGTGGCCATCATCAACGGGACGGGAGGGCTGGTGGAGCAGATCAACCTGCGGACAATTGTTCTTCGCGGGCAGGACGGGACCGTATACGTTTTTCCGAACGGCACCATCACTACTCTTGCCAATATGACGAACGAGTATTCCTACTATGTTTTC
>JAJYJL010000550.1 GCA_021789565.1 Acidobacteriota bacterium | reverse complement strand
CCGCGAAAGCTCAAGGCTTTCCAGCTGTCGTTGCCGTTGCTGCTGTTCAGGGGTTATCTGAGGAAGGTGTGATTCTATTTCTTTTGATTCCGTAGTTTCCATTTGTTCTTCTACAACCTTACTACTCCAACCTCTTGCCATAATTGAATAGTATGCCACAAAAAACCGAAATTGAGGACGGTGTTGCAATGCGAGGGCCGGTGGTTTACAGCGGGCGCAATCGGGTGTTCCAGATGGCAAAGCTCACTCAGTGCGGCCGGCCAACCAGTCCGCTGCCGTGAACGCGACCGATGGCTACATCAAGCAGCGTGTTAGGAACAACCTCTGAGCTGGGAAGCAAGATTTGCAGGTAGTTGCTGGAGAGCGCAGCGGGGGCCCCGTCCTGCACTTTGTGCAACACTAAGGCGCTCAGGCGTTGCCCGATCTGTGCCTGCAGAAAATGATCGCGCTTGGCCGTGATCAGCGACTTCAATTCGCGAACCCGTTCGTGGATGCGTCGTCCGTCCACTTGCTCAATGCTTGCAGCCGCAGGTGTGCCCGGCCGCGCCGAATATGGAAAGATGTGGAGATAGGTAAAGGGAAGTGATTCGATGAATCGGAGGCTTTCGACGTGGTCTGCCTCTGTCTCGCCCGGAAAACCCGTCATGACATCCGCTCCGATTCCGCAATTGGGCATCCTCTCCCGGATGGCCCGGATGCGCTCGGCGTACTGCGTGGTCCAATAGCGCCGGTTCATCATCCGCAGGATCCGGTTGCTGCCACTCTGCAGCGGGACATGGAAATGGTGGGCCATTCGAGTCTCTGTCGTCACCAGTGCAATCAGTTCCGGGCCCACGTCCATCGGCTCAATGGAACTGATCCGGAGCCGCCGAATACCGGTTTCGGAAAGGATTCGTTCCACTAGAGCGACAAAGTTGATGCTGCGACCGAGGTCGCGCCCGTAACTGCCCAGGTTGATACCGGAAAGCACGATTTCCTTGTAGCCGTTCTGCTCGAGATCGCGGACCTGTTCGATGACTTTGCCGGGCATCATACTGCGGCTCTCGCCACGAACTTGCGGGATGATGCAAAACGAGCATCGCGCGTTGCAGCCGTCCTGGACCTTCAGCGTTGGGCGCGTTCGGTCGTCGCCGAAAACCGGAGCAAAGTGAAACGTATCCCCGATTTCGCCTACCAGCACCAGCGGTTGCTCAGGCGCCGTTCCCATTTCAGCAGAGAGCGTGCCGCTATCCTGGGGTCCATCGGGAAAAGACAAACATTCACTTGCTGTAAAGGTGTTCAGATCGCCGGTCAGAATATTCACCAGAGTGTGCTTGTGGGAGTTTCCGACCACCCAGTTGACGCCCGGGAGTGCGGCGATTTCATCCGCGCCGCGTTGCGCGTAGCAGCCGGTAACCAGGATTTTGCATTGCGGGTTCGAGCGGTGGATACGCCGGATTACCTGGCGCACCTCGGCGTCCGCCGCGGCGGTGACTGTGCAGGTGTTCAGCACTGCCACTTCACTAGCCTCTGCGTCCGCCTCGCTGAATCCCCTGGCCATCAGCTGCCTCTTGATAGCAGCGCCGTCAGCATGGCTCGCCCTGCACCCGAAGTTGATAAGGTGAAACGTGCTCATTAATCTCTCATGTTATGCGAACTGGAGGCGGTATTACCAGAGCGGGACTGATTCTTGGGGATCGATGGGGGCAGACCCAAAGCGTGCACAAGTCGTGCCGCTCTGGGCCATGTGTCAAGCAGTAGAGACTGCCGGGATCGGGACACACTTCCAGCTTGTGTGTTCCACGCCTGCCCCCGGGCGGGATACACAGCATACCCTTATCCCTTTTGGGCAGAAAAAGAGGCGAATAGCTGCGATCAGTTCAAGCCGGAGATCCTGTGGCTCGACGTTGTTCGAAGCATTCCCTGCAATAGACTGGTCGTCCTTGAGTTGGCTTGAAGGGTACCGTTGTTTCTTTGCCGCACTGCGAGCAAACGGTGCTGGTCTCCACGCGCCGGTGGCCCTGTCCGTTCAGCAACTGACTCCTTTTTGACTTACAAGGCTTACAGCGCTTTGGCTCGTTCTTGAACCCCTTATCCGCGAAGAAAAGTTGTTCGCCAGCCGTGAAAACAAATTCCGCCCCGCAATCGGCGCACTTGAGGACCCGATCCCGGTATTCCATGACTTGCCCCCCTGGCTGACCAGTCCCGCGCCCGACAGCAAACTACCCCTCATCCACCATCAGGATCAGTCGTGGTCATGCCTAGCCTTTTTGCGGGCTCTTTTCCGCGCCAAGGCCGCTTTGACTCGCTTTTTCTCTCCTGGCTTCAGATAAAAGGAATGCTTTTTGATTTCCTTAATGATGTCCTCTTGTTGCACCTTTCGCTTGAAGCGGCGGAGGGCGCTTTCTAAAGACTCTCCCTCCTGAAGTCGAACTTCGGCCAAACGATCAACACCTCCATTTCATAATGAAATTAAGGAAGCTTACTTTTCCTCTACTTAGCACGATTTTTACCCAGAGGTGAAGGGTAAGTCAAGGGCATTTTTTGACGCATTTGCTTTTGGAGTTTTGCGTTGCCCGCCAAGGATGACAACCACAAGTAGTGATCTTGACCCATTTCGCGCCTTATGTTACGGTCAGATTCACTCTCCGACGCAGCTTCGGGCAGTGCTCGATGGCAGAAATTCTTAGAGTACACAAACCGGACTTCGACTTTGCGCTGGAGTACTCAGCCCGGTTGATCCTTTCAGGAAAGGTCGTTGCGTTCCCGACCGATACCGTCTATGGCTTGGGCGCGGACCCATTCAACCTGGCCGCGATCACGGAGATTTTTCGAATCAAGCACCGTTCGGCCGAGCGCCCTATTCCACTGCTGGTTTCCTCTATCGACCAGGCGGCTGATATGGTGGATGATCCCCCGCAGCTTTTCTTTACTTTAGCCAAGAAATTCTGGCCCGGCCCCTTGACAATCGTGGTTCCCGCTTCGCGCCAGATACCTTTGAAGCTGACTGCGAACACCGGCCGTGTCGGTATTCGCTGGCCGCGTTATCCGCTAGCCGAGGCGCTGATCGCGGCCGTGGACCGGCCATTGACGGGAACGAGCGCCAACCTCTCGGACCATCCTACCTGCTCAACAGCGGACGAGGTGGAAGAGCAACTGGGCGATTCTCTGCCGCTCATCCTGGACGGCGGAAAGACGGCAGGCGACATTCCTTCGACGGTCGTCCTGCTGGATGGAGATCATGCCCGTATTCTGCGATTCGGCGGCGTCAGCGAATCTGAACTGAAAGAATTTCTTCCCTGAGTATCCCGTGCGCCTGCGACATTGGATTTCCCTGCTCCTGATTGCGGCCCTTGCCGTCACCGCCTTCATGGAAGTTTCTCTTTACAAAGCCATTCGGAGGCAAGCCGTCCGCGACAACGCGCATATGGCGGGAGCCATTGTGGTGTTTGGAGCGGCAGAATATGTCGGCCGGCCTTCCCCTGTTTACAAGGCCCGTCTGGACCACACCTTTTACCTGGAGGAGCACGGCTACGCGCCGCTGGTGATCACGACCGGCGGCAGTGGTGGAGACCGCCATTTCACCGAAGGTGGTGTAGGGCGGGACTTCCTGATCCAGCAAGGGGTTGCAGAACGCAAGATCATGGCTGAGACCCACAGCGAGACTACATTCCAGACCGTGAAGGCGGTGGCGCAAATCCTGCATTTGCGCGGAATATCAACCTGCGTGGCAGTCAGTGACGGCTTTCACCTTTACAGGATCGAGAGGTTGTTTTCGTCGTTTGGCATCACGGCGTACACCTCGCCTTCCCCCGAGAGTCCCATTGAGGCGGAACCCTTTGCCCGTGCCCTCTACTCCCTGCGGGAGTTGCTCATCATTAACCTATGGCACTTGGGGCTTCACGTTTAAAGCCAAGCAGTGTAAAACTGTGCGGGCGTTTGAAAATCCAGTTTACCCACGCCAGACGTTTCCCAGTACCACGGCCCGGCGCGCACCGGTCACGGCGGGGAGGTTGCCTGACAGGTTGTGCAGGGTTCGATCGGCGAGGATGGCGAAAGCGATGGCTTCCTTGGCATCCACCGGAAGCCCAAACTCATCTGAACTCAGCACACTGGCTTCGGGCAGCAGTTCGCCTATGCGCTTTATCAGCAGTGTGTTATGAGCGCCCCCGCCGGACGCAATCAGCCGCCCGACACCGGCGCGGGGAAAAACAAACCGCCGCAGAGCATCGGCAATGGTCCTTGCGGTCAGCTCGGTTGCCGTTCGGAGCAGGTCTTCCGGGCGCACTCCGGAAAGCACGCTCAGAAAGAATCGTTGCACAAATTCCTCGCCGAACTGTTCGCGGCCCGCACTTTTGGGAGGCTGCTTACGGAAAAAAGGAAACCGCAGCATCTGCGCCAGAAGATTATCGAGGACTTTGCCACGCGCAGCCATGCGGCCTTCGGAATCGTAATGCCGCCGCCCGTGCGTGAAAGTGCGCACCAGCCCGTCCATGATCATGTTGCCGGGACCGGTATCGAACCCGTAAACGCCGTCAGGCCGTGCTCCGGCAGGGATCACCGTAACGTTGGCTATGCCGCCAATGTTGAGAGCCACAGTGCCCTGTTTCGCATCCCTCAGAAGCATGTAATCCAACAGGGGGACGAGTGGCGCTCCTTGGCCGCCGGCTGCCATGTCTGCGGTGCGGAAGTCGGCCACCACTGGCGCTCCGGCGCGTTCTGCGATCACGGCTGGTTCGGCAATCTGAAGGGTTGAGGCAATTCTCCGCCCCGCGTCGAGTGTTGCCTGCCCCTGGTGGAAGATGGTCTGCCCGTGCGAGCCAATGCCGGCCAACCGCGCCGGCGCAATTTCGGCTTTGCGGCAAACCTCAATGGCCGCGTCCGCAAAGATCTCGCCCAGCAGGAAATTGAGCTGGCTGATCTCTCCCGCCGAAACCGGCTGCCCGGCCGCTGCGCACAGAACACGGTGCCGCACGACAGTCGGATATGGAACGGAAACGAACTCCAGGAGGCGCACGAGCGGCGCGGTTGGCGGTCCTGTCACGCGCACGAGCGCTGCATCTACGCCATCGAGAGATGTTCCCGCCATCAGGCCCACCAGCAGGCGCGGGGCGGCGGACGGCAAAGCCTTACGACTGGATTTGCTTCTTGAGTTCGGCAAGAAGATTCAGGGCCTCAAGGGGTTTCAGGTTGTCGAGATCGACTTTCTCAATCGCCTGAACCACTTCGGAATTCAATGGTGTAAAGATCATCAACTGAACGTCTTTGGGTTCATGTTTCTTCTCGGCCAGCTTTCCGCTGACGGTATGTTCGCTCTGCTCGTGGCGCTTCAGCACTTCTCTGGCTCGTTCCACGACGTTGGCCGGTAGCCCTGCCAGCCGCGCCACCTCAATCCCATAGCTTTTATCGGCGCTGCCCGGTTCCACCTTGCGAAGGAAGATCACGTTGGAGCCGGATTCCTTGACGGAAACGTGATAGTTGCGGACGCCCGGCAGCAGGTCCTCTAACTCTGTCAGTTCATGGTAATGCGTAGCGAAAAGCGTCCGCGCTCGAGTGCGCATCAGCAGGTGCTCAACCACAGCCCAGGCAATGGCCAGCCCATCGAAGGTTGCCGTCCCCCGGCCGATTTCGTCCAGCAGCACCAGGCTGCGCGGAGTGGCCGTGTTCAGGATGGTGGCCGTTTCCGTCATCTCCACCATAAAAGTGGAGCGGCCGCGCGCCAGGTTGTCGGAAGCTCCAATGCGTGTAAAGATGCGGTCGAAAATTGGAAGCTTGGCGCGCTCGGCGGGCACAAAGCTCCCCATTTGCATCATCAGCGCGATCAGCGCCGTCTGGCGCAGATAAGTTGACTTCCCGCCCATGTTGGGACCGGTCACGATGATCAGGATGTCGGAAGTGGGATTTAAATAGAGGTCGTTCGGAATAAAATGGCCGGCTTCCTCCCGCGTAACGATGTGCTCGATTACGGGGTGCCGCCCCTGGAAAATGACCATCTCGCCGTTGTCTGAAAATTCCGGCCGGCAGTAGTTTCTCTCAGCCGCGAGATGCGAGAAGCAGGCCAACACGTCAAGTTCTGCCAGCGCCTGGGCCGTCTGGCGAATCCGCCGCGCCTCTGCGCCGACCGCTCGTCGAATCTCTACAAAGAGCTGCCTCTCGAGGTCCTGGCTTCTTTCTTCGGCATAGATCGG
>JAJYJL010000549.1 GCA_021789565.1 Acidobacteriota bacterium | reverse complement strand
GTCCACGCGGCCGTCTACGCGGATACCCTTCGGCAACACTTCCTGCTCTTCAACATAAACAGGATCCAGCAAGGTGGTGATAACAATGTCGCCTTTCTTGGATTTCTTGGAGCTAATGGCGGTGTGGAGGGCAAGCTTGAACTCGGTCCCTTCTGGAATCCAATATTGGTTCTGCGCCTCGGCCAGGCTCGTTTGACCCCGCACCACGGCCGGCAGCGCCGCCATCACCAGCGCCAATGCCAGAACCTTATAAGTATTCCCCACCATAGGATCCCTCCTGTTTTTGCCTATGGTCCCGCAGAGATAACACTCCCAGCGACCAGTTATTAATTTGACCACTGAACCTTCACCTTCGTCAAAGAGAAAATAGACCGCGCAGAGCCGCCGATTTGTTCCGGAGTTATCTTACCAGCTGATCATCCTCCGTCTGCCCATACCTTTATCAATAAAGATGCGGCCCCGCGCCGGGAAGATGTACCCCGCCGTCTTGCGCCGCCACTCTGAACCGGCTGATCCCCAGCAACATCTGCAACATTTGGCAGCGTTTACCGTAAAAGGAACGTAAGGCCCACAATGACGTTTGCCCTGTCAAGGATCAACATCCGCCCTCCCAGCATCATGCGTGAGTAGCCTTCAGGCAGGGGCGGAAGTTCTCGCTCCAGTCGAACGGGGCACGGCTGCAACCTTTTTTCGAGCCCGGGAGGCAGGGTTCCGTTTATCCGGAGTTGTCTCTCCAGCCCGGGCGGCAGGTTCCCCCCACGTTTGGCCAATCCCGGGGGGAGGTCAGAGGGGTATTCGCGGAAATATCCGCGAATCACTTCCCGGTCATGGACAGAAAAAGCCACCCTTTCGCGTTCTCGTTTGGAGTGCCCGCGGCCGTGCGCGCCATGGCCACGGCCGTGTCCTTCCTGCCCGTCGCCATTCCAACGGTGGTTAGAGCGCCCCTGGCCGCTGTTCGCTGCCCACGCGGGCTGCCCCGGATGCGGATTGGGGGTGGCAGAGCTGGCACCGGCGCCGATGAACAGGCAAAGCGCAATTCCCAGACAGATTGTCATCAGATTTCTCATCTTGTCTCCTCTTCTGTTGCTCGTGTCCGGCTGGAAGCCCTGGCAGGCTGCCGGGAGGCAGCTTCTCACGCCACGACTCCGGTCCACGCCCCTCCCCCAAATTTCCCTGTGCGCCGGACTGATCGGCAAATGCCGCAGCCGTCACACTTGGCATCTCCCTCAGTATATAGCAGTTCCGCCTGTGTCAGCCCCTCATACCGGCGCAATCCGGCCTCCCGGGCCTCCGCGCCGAATCGTAGCATGCCAATCTGGACTCGTACCGGCCAGTTTACCTCGCCGATGGCGGCATGAAGCCGCCGCTACATCCAGATCGGGGCGCTCCTTTCCAAGTCGTTCGTTGACGCTGCTGGAGCGCCACTCTATAATGGACGGGAAAGTCAGCCAGGGCGATAATGAAGAAGTTCTTCGGGTTACTACTGGTCATTTGTTTCTTCGCGGGACTCTCCGCCGCGCAAACTTCCCAAAAGAAAAAAACCGCACAGCCGCCGGCTTCCATCCAGAACCAAAAGGCCGCCGCGCAGATTCAAGTCCGCGTAAACCTTGTCAACGTCCTGTTCACGGTTGTTGGCAAGAAGGAACGGCTGATTTCAAACCTGTCCAAAGATGACTTCCGCGTCTTTGAAGACGGCAAGCCCCAGAAGATTCTCTTCTTCGGCACGGAAAGCAACCTTCCGCTCCGCGTTGGAATTCTGATTGATACCAGCAACAGCATCCGCCTGCGCCTGCATTTCGAGAAGGAAGCCGCCATCGATTTCCTTGACGACATCGTGCGGCCTGAAACCGACAAAGCTTTCGTTGTGGGGTTTGACGTTTCGCCCGTGATGGTTCAGGACTACACGGACGATCTCGACAAGCTATCGCAGGGGATTCGTTCGTTGCAGGCGGGAGGGGGAACAGGTCTCTACGACGCCATCTACTACGCCTGCAAAGAAAAAATGGTCTACAGTCCGCAGCCGGAACCCTACCTTCGCCGTGTGTTGATCCTCGTCTCTGACGGGCGGGACAATTTCAGCCAGCACTCGCGCGATGAAGCGCTTTCCATGGCGCAGAAGGCGGAAGCTGTCATTTACGCGATCAGCACAAATTATTCCGGGCTCCAGACCCGCGGCGACAAAGTGCTGCATTATCTGGCAACGGAAACGGGCGGCGAGGTGTTTTTTAATACCGAGGCGGACCAGATGGAAGGCGACTTTAAGCGCATCGCCAGCGAACTGCGAAGCCAGTACAGCCTGGCTTACGTCTCCACCAATGCCGCGCACGACGGCACTTTCCGGAAAATCTCCATCAAGACCGACAAAAAGGGATTGCGCGTCCAGGCAAAGACCGGTTACTTCGCCCCACCACAATAAGGCGTGAGAGTCTGAGCCTGTAGCTCCGCGCTGCAACGCGCCCCAAAGTTCACATCAGACAAGAAGCGATTGGAAACAGGAAGGCTGGTGCGGCTTGAAAAAGCAAAGGCCCGCCTTCGCGAAGCGTTCCATTTTGAACGCCGCGGCCCGGCAGCGGCCTGCCTCGCGCAGCTTATTCGTGCGGATAATATCCGGCGCGGGTCTGGACTTTGTAGTCGCCGCTGGTGACTCGAACGCTGATCTTGCGGAACCCGGAGTCTTTTCTGGGATTGGACGGAGTGTAGCCAAGAAGATACTGCGTTCGCAGTTCGTCGGCAATTCTCTGAAAAGCGTCCGCCGTGTTTTTGATCTTGTTGACCTTGATGACATTTCCTCCGGTTTGCTCGCACAGCTTGCGCAGCACCGAGTCGCCCTTGAAACCCAATCCTCCGAATCCATAAAACGCGCGGTCGACAATGTCAATGCCGTAAATGATGCAATCGGATTTCTGCGCGGCTTCGAGCGCCTGGTCCAGTGTTTCCTTGCTGCCCTGGTCTTCGCCGTCGGTGAGAAGGATGAGCACCTTGCGCCCCACCTGCTCATTCATCAGCTGCGTTGCGGCCAGATAGACCGCATCATAAAGGTGCGTGCCCCCGATGTTCTGGGTCGGCAACGGTGAAGGCAGCACGCCATGCCCGCCTCCGTTGATCACCGTATCATCAATGGCGCTGTCCAGCCGGGCTTCCTCTATCGTGAAGTCCTGCAGCAGTTCAACCTCAAGGTCAAAGTGCATGACGCACACCAGGTCGTTCGGCCGCAGGATCTGGTGCAGAAAAGCTTTCGCTTCGCGCTGCTCCGTGTCCAGAACTCTTTCCTGGCTTGGACTCGTGTCGATCATGATCGCAAGTGTGAGCGGCGTGTCGGTTTCGCGCGAGAAGTAAGTAATCTGTTGAGGAATGTTGTCTTCCTTAATTTCAAATTCATTTTTAGTGAGATCAGGAATCAGGCGGCCATGTTTGTCTCGCACCACCGCGTAGACGTTGACAACCTCCGTGGTCACTTTCAACGTCGGTCCCGTCGCCTGCGGAACTTGCTGTGCTTCAGCGACCGGCACAGCGATAAAAATCAGCACCAGCGCCGCAGCCGCAATTGACGCGGTCACGCGACAGTTGACAATCTGTGATTGCCGACGTGTCATCATTCGATTCATCCTCGCTTTCAGTTTACTTGGATGCAGAAAAAACTTCTCGCGCGATGTAACTTTCTACGCAAAAAAACGTTGATGAGACGATGAAACAATACTTCGAAGCGACACGAAAAACGCAAAACAAGAGAATTTTTACATTCGATCACGGATTGATGCTTCACTTTCTTCTTGACAACAATCTCCAGTGTCACTATACATTGTGACTGAGCACGCGCTCCGCCGGCTTTTCAGTTTTTGGCCGGCGCGAATTCACGATGTTTGAGAGAGGAGAATAAAATGGCAGCAAAGAAAAAGGCGAAAGCCAAGGCAAAGCCGAAGGCAAAAAAGAAGAAGAGGTAACACTCTTCATTCAGATTGAAAGAGAAGGTTCGGGGATGCAGCGATGCATCCCCGAATGTTTTTACGGCCGCTTTTCCCCGCCCCAATTCGTGTTCCCCGTCCTCGCCTCACCTCAAACCGAAATTCATTTCGAAGGATATTCCTCCGGCGCGTTCAGGTCGCGCGTTGTTTCATCCACGGGTTCAAGCTCCCCAATCGTGTCGCCAGTGGCTGCGCCCAGTTCCTTGAACTTGCGCGCAGAAGGCAGTACGCGCGATTCGAGCGAGCCGACCGCGCGATTGTAATTTTCCGTCGCCCGCTTCAGCGATGAGCCCACGCCCTCAAAATGCCCCAGGAAGGTCCGCACACGGTCGTACAGATCTTTGCCCAGGTCGCTGATGGCCTGCGCATTCTGCGCAATCTGTTCCTGCCGCCATCCGAACGCCACGGCCCGCAGCAGAGCGATCAGAGTCGTCGGCGTGGCGATCACCACGTGCTTCTGCATTCCGTCTTCCAGCAGAGTGCGGTCCTGCTCAAGCGCTGCGCTGAAAAACGATTCACCTGGCAGAAACAGCACCACGATTTCAGGCGCCGGATCAAACTGGTCGAAGTACGCCTTGGCCGACAATTCCTTCATGCGGTCGCGCACAAGCTGCGCGTGCCGTGAAAGTTTGTCTTTGCGGTCGTCCTCGGTAATCGCGGCCGCTGCGTCCAGAAAAGCCTGCAGCGGCGCCTTCGCGTCGACCGCAATGTCGCGCCCGTTCGGCAGATGGACGATCATGTCGGGCCGCTGGCGGCCGGATTCGGTTTCAAAATTCTCCTGCTCGCTAAAATCGCAATGCTCCGACATTCCCGCCAGTTCCGCTACGCGCCGCAGGGTCAATTCTCCCCATCGGCCTCGCACCGCCGGCCCGCCCTTCAGCGTGTTGGTCAGCGTTCCCGTTTCCTTCTGCAGCTGCTGGTTCACCATGGCCAGGTTGCGAAGCTGTTCTTCGAGCGAACCGTAGGCGCTCTGCCGCGTCTTTTCCATCTCCTGGATCTGCGTCTCGTATCGCTTCAGCGTTTCGATGAGCGGACTCACAAGCCCCTTGATAGCCTGTTCGCGCGTTTCAAGATCTCCCTTGGCCTGCGTCTGGATGGTTTCAAACGTGCTGCGGGCGAGTTCAATGAATGCCTGGTTGTTACTCTTCAGGGCTTGCGCGGAAAGCGCCTGGAACGCGTCAGCCAGTTTCACTCGCGCTTCTTCAAGCAGCCGCTTCTGGTCTTCCAGGTTCGCCTGTGCTTCCGTCAGCCGCGTTTCCGCCGCCACGCGAAGGTTTGCTTCCCTCATGGTTTGCTGCTCGCTCGCATCCAGCTTTGACTGCATTCCCGCAAGCTGTGAGCGCAGTTCGCTCGTCATGCTCTCGGCGGCCCTCGTTTTCCCTTCCGCCTCGATTTGCAGCGCGGAAAGAGCGGAGTTACGCTGCAGGCTGGCCAGCAGCCATCCGATCAGGCCGCCAATCACGATTCCGGCAATAAACAAAGTCCACGGATTCATAAATTCTCCCGGCTTTCCTTTAACCGGAAAGCTCCACTGTTAAAAATCCTCTTCGTGCGCAGGGCAGATGGGAACAAACTCGCAATACCTGCACGCAAAGCCCGGCGTGGGCGGAAAAATCATGCGCCGGATTTCCTCCGCCACTGTCAGGATCTGCTGCTGTACCGCGGCGAGTTCTTTTTCTGTTCTCACGCTCGCCACCGGCTGATTGTTCGTCAGGTTGTAAAAGATCAATCGTCGCGGCTCAAGCCCCATCTGGTTGCGCGCGGCGAGAGCATAGACGGAAAGCTGCAAACTCTTGTCCGCGTCCTTCTGTGTGCGCGGCCGGCCGGTTTTGTAATCCACCAGTTGCACCAGATGCGGCTCGCGCTCCTTGACGGGGTTGATCTGGTCAATCCGCCCTTCCAGCACCACGTTCTCCATCGGAAGTTCAAAATGGACTTCCATGCGCATGCTGTCGGCCGCAATCGGCAGCGCGTTGTGAAGGTCAGTAAATTCGCGCAACTGCCTCAGCCCGGACTTGCGGTAGGTCTCTTCCTGGTAGGAATCTTCAAAGCCGGCGTTTTTCCAGAAGCCGAGATAAAATTCGCTCAGATCGTCAAACGCGACCTCGCCGTCCTTCCGCAGCTTGAAATAATGACGCACCGACTGGTGCATGACGTTGCCGAACGTCAGCGCGGCCTGCGGGCCCGTCGGAATGTGATAGAGGTGGCC
>JAJYJL010000548.1 GCA_021789565.1 Acidobacteriota bacterium | reverse complement strand
TGTATTACTGCCGTGCTTGTCGGCGCCAGTTCACGGTGACGACCAAAACAGCCCTCGACCATACACACGTTCCGATGGCCAAGTGGCTGGATGCCATCGCTATGATCAGGAAACGGAGCAGCCGCAGATTGAAACCTGAAGAGCTAGAGCAACACCTCGGAGTGACCCGTAAGACGTCCCTGCTTATGTGCCGTCGCCTCCGCGAAGGGATGAAGAAAGGGTTTCTTCGCAATGTTCGGACCGCTTTGCTGAAGTATAAGAGCCCGGAAGCGATTTTCGCGACTATCTTTCCCCATCTCTACTTGAATTAGAGAGAAACTGCTTCGGAACCCTGTCAGGTAGTCGACCACAGCGGGTCCGGTATGGGTCATGTGGCTCGCCGTCGAATTGAGCGTTTCGATTATTCCCTGCTGACCGACGTATGCCAGGAACCTCCAGCCGCACAGAAACGCACAGGTCGTTAATCAGTCAAGTGGATTATTTTTCCGTGCCCCATCGTCAGTGCAGGATCTCTGATTAATCCTGCCCTCTCATTAGTAAACCCTTGGCAACAAGTCTGAAGCCATTTCGGAGGTCGCCATTTTCGGGCTTAAGGGCAACCAATCTATCTTACAGGTCCCCTGACACTGAAGGTACCCCAGGACGGTTTTGCGGCAGATTTCAATTCTGCCAGCTTCTTGAATCACAACTCTATTTGGCCTGTTCAGGTTGAAAACCCGAAATGAAACATGGGTCCTTGCTCACAGTCCAGTTGATAGCCAGGAAAGTCCATCTAAAAGCAAGATTTCTTATTCCCAGATAACAGATGGATTACTATATGCAAATGGCCAAACCCCAAGATGAGATTGATGCTTTGAAAGCACAGGTTGCGGCCTTGACCGCGCGGGTCTATCAGTTGGAGCTAATAACCGGCACCGCTTCTGAGGTGCGACAGCAAAGACCTGCTCCGAATTCTGTAGAGACATCATTTCAAGCTCCTTCCGCAGGGTCTGTCTTTGGTTCACCTCCATCCGAACCGAAGACAGTAACTCCGCAGCAACAGTTGCCAAGCTTCATGTCTGTTCCTCCAAAGCAAGACGGGAATCTCGAGAAGAAGATCGGCCAGCATTGGTTAAATCGGATTGGTATTGTCGCCATCCTGATTGGAGTTTCATATTTTCTGAAATATGCGTTTGAGAACAACTGGATTGGCCCGAGCGGACGGATTGTGATTGGGCTGCTGGCAGGGATTGGACTGGTCATATGGAGTGAGCGCTTCCGCAACCGCGGTAATGCAGCGTTCTCATACTCGCTGAAAGCGGTCGGCATTGGAACGCTTTATTTATCGGTATGGGGAGCATTTCAGGTTTACCACTTGATCCCTTCGGCAGCGGCATTTGTCGCGATGATGATCGTTACCGCAGCGACCATTGCACTGGCCTTGAGCCAGGATGCTGAATTGCTGGCGAGTTTTTCACTGGTTGGCGGCTTCGCCACCCCGGTTCTGCTATCCACAGGCCAAAACCACGAAATAATCCTGTTCTCATATGTTTGTGTGCTCGATATCGGTATTCTCACGATGGCCATCATCAAGCCCTGGCGGCGTCTAATCTGGGGTAGTTTTGCGGGAACTATTTTTCTCTATCTCGGCTGGTTTGTTGTCCATTATTCCAAAGGCCAGCGAGCGCTCACTGTAGTTTTTGCAGCGGTGTTCGCGGCTTTCTTTGCCGCGATTCCGCTGGTCACTCGTTACCAACGGTCCACACGCATCGCCGGACCGTCCATTACGCTCACCCTTCTTCCCCTGTTGAATGCCGGAGCGTTTTTCCTGGCGCTCTCTGCGATGTACGCTGGGGAGCAGGTCACACTCGCCTGGTTTGCGTTGGCGTTGGCGGCGGTCTATCTGGGGATCGCCAGAGTCTTTAAAAAGTACTTCCCTGACAAAAACACAAAATTAATCAACTTGCTACACGTGGCCATCGCTATCGCATTCATCTCAATTGCCATCCCCTTAAAGTTGGACGCTCAGTGGATCACAGTAGGGTGGCTTGTTGAATCAGCAGCCCTCTTATGGATTAGCGCGAGGACACAAGCTGGCTTTCTGCGGTACTTTGGAGTCGCTGCACTGACGGCGGGCGTTTTACGATTATTGTTCTATGACAAATTTCACACAGAAACACTCGTGTTCAACATGCGGTTTGCCACCTACGCTGTTGCAATCGTGGTTCTGGGTGGAATTGTGAGATTTGGCGAGCGCCACGCTTCAAAGAAGGAAATGCCATTCTTCGCTGTGTCTATGGTCGCCTTAAACTTGCTGGCGCTGGTTGCCCTGACGCTGGAGGCCTCGGACTACTTTGCCCGACAAATGGCGTCCAGCAGTCATTACACTCTTTTTTATCATCAGATTTTGCTGGCGCGCAGTTTCAGCTATTCCACAATTTGGCTGATCTACGGGACAGCCTTGATGGTGGTTGGCTTTCTAAAGCGGTCGGCATTTGTGCGTTGGCAGTCTTTGGTTTTAATTGCATTCACGATTGGCAAGGTTTTTCTTTACGACGTTTCCGAGCTTGGAGGCAGTTTCCGGATTGTAAGCTTTATTGCCCTGGGAGCGGTGTTGCTCGGAATTTCTTTTATTTATCAGCGCGACTGGCTGAAGCTTTCTTCGCACTCTTCGGATAAATCAACCCATGGAACTTGACAATGAAAACAACTTTGGGGTTGTTAGCTGTACTGTTGGGAGTAAGTCCTCACATATCTTATTTCAAGTACGAGCGGCAATTCGTCGCGGCAATTTCCAGCGGGCAACACTACTTTGTTGTAGACGAGACTCTCTGGCAGCATGCCCGCCCTGATCTAGGCGACCTCCGCTTGTATTCGGCGGAAACAGAGATCCCATACGCATTGGAGATTGAACGGGGAAGCTCCGAGACCGTGCAGAAGGATGTGCCACTGCTGCAACCGGGCACCGTTGGCAGGAAGACACAATTCCTTATGGATATGTCAGGCGTACCCCAATACAACCGGATTGAATTGAAGCTGGCAACCAAAAACTTTGTCACCCATGCCCAGGTGGAAGGGCAGGATGACGCGCACGGATTACATTGGGCTATTTTGGGCACCACTACTCTTTATGACTTGTCGAACGAAAGACTGGGCTACAACAGCGCGCTCCAGATTCCTCTAACAACATACAAGTATTTGCGGGTCACCATCGGCAGGCCCGTGAAACCTTCGGATATTGAGCGCGCTTCAGCCGGGATGACAAGTGTGCAAATGGCTGCATGGCGAAATCTTAGCAGCAAACCAAAAGAGACGCTGGAAGGCAAAGATACCGTTTTCACGTTCCTTATTCCACGGAATACTCCAGTGGAACGAGTTCTTTTTTCCGTTGATCCGGCACAGCACGATTTTGAGCGTACGGTAGAAATTCAAGACGACAAAGGGCTATATGTTGGGTCAGGAAAGCTCAGCCGTATCCATGTGCGGCGAAACGGACAAAAGATCGATGTTGAGCGGACTTCGGTTAATCTTCATGGAACAAGTCGAGGAACTCTGCGAGTAATTATTCACAATTGCGCTGGCTTGGTGGGCTCAGGATGCCGGCTTCCTTACTACCAGCGATTGTATCTTCAGCCGCCTCCGTTGGAGCCTGCCTTCTTATCTTATCGCGGAAGATTCCAGCAACCGGAGCCGAAGATATCGATTGCCGCAAATTCTGGCGCTGGATGAGATCCTTAAGCACATGCCCGAAAATCTTATGGTCGCGCTCAATCATGCCACAGCCGCATTGACGTATACCGGCCTAACCACTGATGTGTTTTCCATCGGTTCTGCGCGTATGTTCGGCAACTAGGAAATTACGCCTACGTTTTCCCACTTCTTGTCCCATGTGACTCCGGGCAACGGTCTAAAAAACCGTGACTCTCCCCTGTTTTGGTTTCGTAAACCGCAGGTCGGGGGTTCGATTTCCTCCGCCGGCCCCATTCTTTCCCTCGTGATATCAGACGGTCAAGCGGAATCCCATTTCCACCTAGAGGGCCATGAGAATGCTGATTGTAGTGAAATTGCAGTGGAACGGCGAATACCGCTCATTGGCGACACCCAGGGACTACGTTACCCGCTCAAACCTTGCCTGGAAGAAGCGTAGGTATTGGGGCTCGTAGGTCATGCGCAGGCCGCGGGCTTGCTCGCGGTGCTCGTAAACTTCCAGCACCGATTCCGCCACCACATCCATGTGCGCCTGGGTGTAGACGCGGCGGGGAAGGGTGACGCGCACCAACTCCAGTTTGGGGAAGTGCTCTTCGCCGGTTTTGGCATCGCGCCCGGCCGAGACGGCCCCGCGCTCCATGGTGCGCACGCCCGAGTCGACGTAGATATCGGCGGCGAGAGCCTGCGCAGGGTATTGCGACTGCGGGATGTGCGGGTAAAACGCCCGGGCGTCCAGGAAGACCGCGTGCCCCCCGATGGGCTTGACGATGGGGATGCTCCAATCGAGCAAGTGATTGCCGAGATATTCCACTTGGCCGATACGCGCGCGGATATGGTCATCCTCAACGCTCTCCACAATGCCACGCGCCATCGCTTCCATGTCGCGCCCCGCAAGCCCGCCATAAGTATGCAAGCCCTCATAGACCACCACCAGGTTGCGGGTTTCCTCATAAAGCCCCTGGTGATTGGTGGCTAGCCAACCGCCGATGTTGACCAGCGCGTCTTTCTTTGCACTCATCGTGCACGTGTCGGTATAGGAGCAGTACTCCTTTAAAATCTCGGCCACTTTCTTGGATTGATATCCCGGCTCGCGCTGCTGAATGAAATAGCAATTCTCCACGGCGCGCGTGGCGTCAAGCACGACGGGGATGTCATGCCGCCGGCACAGGGCCTGAACGGCGCGCATATTCTCCATGGACTGCGGCTGTCCGCCCGCCATGTTCACCGTGCCCGCAATGCACACGTAAGGAATCTTGCGCGACCCGGAGTCTCGGATGACCTGTTCGAGCTTGGCCAGGTCCACGTTGCCTTTGAAAGGGTGGGCATTCGCGGGGTCGTGCGCTGCATCGATAATCACGTCGACAAACGTGCCGCCGGCGAGTTCCTGATGGAGCCGCGTTGTGGTGAAATACATGTTGCCGGGAATGATGTCGCCGGGGTGAATCATGATTCGGGAGAGGAGGTGCTCCGCCCCCCGCCCCTGATGCGTTGGAACAAGATACTTATACCCATAATATTGATTTACAGTCTCCCACAAATTGTAAAAGTTCCTGCTGCCTGCGTAGGCTTCGTCGCCCAGCATCATGCCCGCCCACTGGCGGTCGCTCATGGCGTTGGTGCCGCTGTCCGTCAACAGGTCAATGTAAACATCCTCGGAACGCAATAGGAACGTGTTGTAGCCCGCTACGGCGATAAAATTCTCGCGTTCGGCGAGCGTGGTCATGCGGATGGGTTCGACCATCTTGATCTTCCACGGCTCGGCCCATGAACGGCGGGTGGGTTTTGGGTAGGACATAGAATCTCTCCGTCAAGCGTTTCTCATGTCGTGAGAAGACATCAATTGGAATTTCCTTTTTAGCCTTTCGGACGGCCAAAGTGTATCTGACCCCGCTTCGATTTTGAAGGGATTTACAAGTAATTACCGCGGGCATTAACAGCCCCCTTCAGGACACCATCCCCACTGAGGCTGAGGGCTCAAGTGCGATGAACACTCACAGTCCGTCTCCGCGCCTACCAGGTCGGAGCGGGGTGAAGGGTAAAACGAAATCTGGCGGAAGACCTCGTGATACGCAAATTCCATCAAATGGAGGGACTCCTTTGGCTCGTGCTGCAGTCATGAGCCCCGCCCTTCTTGTCAGCCATCGCAGCAGAGACTTCGATGCATCCATCTAATGATCTAATGGAAGTTGTTTAAAGACAATCTTTCGTTAATGCCAACGGGTAGTTTGAGCCTCTCGGCGAAGCTGTGTTTCGGCTTGGGCGAGAGCTTCCTTCATCACGACGCAATCTGGAGTGACCCGCTGAATCCACCGTGCCAGCCACATTACGTGGTTGTTGATGACATCAGGCATGGAGTTAGCATTCTTACTATCAACTTTGCAACGCTCGATTACCTTCCATGGATCTGCTCCATGCTTAATTTCCTCAGGCTTTGGAGCTTCCTTCATAAACAGCCAGTGACACCCGCGATATAACGCAGTATTCACCTGGTCCCA
>JAJYJL010000547.1 GCA_021789565.1 Acidobacteriota bacterium | reverse complement strand
TGACCTGTATCTCGATAAGTATCGAGAAATGGCCGCAGCGTACCCGCAGGTTTTAATTGCCCAGCGAACGCTCTTTCAGCTTCGCGAGAATTACGTGATTAATCTCGTGAAACTCCGCGAGACATCCACGGAAATCCAAGGCCTTCTCTTGGTGGGCGGGCTAGCTGCACCGATCGCTCCGGGCGAGCCAGCGACAGTCTCTCCCGGCATCGAAGTTCGTCCGCCCGGGACTCCCTGATCCGCGGGGTAGTCCGTTGCTGGATGGCGCAGCGCTCACCCCGGTCACGAGCACGGCATGGCTCATGGGTCAAAATGGATGGGTGGCTGACCTCCCTGTGTTGTCGGTCGGGGGGGGGACGCCAGCAACACAATCACACACAAGAATCGGAGGTGGTTGCCCATATGCTGGCACCTAATCGAATACTCCCCCGCTAATCTTCCGACGGGCTTTCGATATGATCGATAACTAAGATCTCAACGGGGCCTTTTTCCGGTTTGAGTTTAAGTCCAAGTTGCTCCCGAATCGCGGTGAAGATCGAAGGTTCGGAAGCGTTCTGGAAGCCGGTCTGGGAGGTAACATTCACCGTAACAGTGCGTCCCATCATCCTTTGCTCGAGAGTAAAGCTGCCACTGAAACTGGAGGTCGAGCCGGCTGTGCTGACGCGCTGGACGATGCCGCTGAGCGCACCCATCTCCCGCACCATTGTGTTGCTGCCCGACGCACCGATCCCGCTCCCTTCAAAGGTAGGGTTGATGGTCCCCACCAGTGCCGTTATTGGTCTGATCCTTCCGCGCTTCATCGCCGAAAATCCGAATCAAGGTTCTGCAGTGGTATTCGGGGCTCGGCCATTTGGTCAATCGGTGGCTCAAAGGGTTCTCGTGATAACGGCGAAGCATTTCTTCATGCTCAGACTGTTTTCCCTTCGCGAACTGCTCCTGGCTCTGATAATACGCGGCCAGCCGCTCGTGGTCCTGCGGTCTTTTTGCATTGGCAATTTAGGTTTCCACTTCCTTCTTGTTTAGGTTTGATTGCGAAGCGCGAGCCGAAGGGCTCCCGTACGCCATCAAGATCAATCCCAGCAGTACCAGCGTCAATCAATCCCATTTCGTATTTTTCATCGTAATCCTCCTCACTCGTCGTGGCGAGTCTAGTTGGCGGGTCCTCTGCGAGCGGCAAAGGACCTGTGTCATGAGATCAAAAAAACAGTTTCAAGAATGCTTGTTTGCCGGAGCGAATCTGACGGAAGGAATTAAACGCAGAAAAGCGAGGTTTGGGCGAGAGGGCTTAGCGGAGGAGCCCACCTCTCATTGAGAGGAAGAATTGGCGTGTGTCCGGATTTAGATTCGTGTGGCGGCTCCCAAAATGCCGCCGGCAAAGCCGCTGCCGATGCATATTCCGGCGCCTGCACGGATTCTGTTTGAGCAAGCCAGTTCTGGTCCGGAGCCGGCATGACATGGGAGCAATCCGGTGCCGCCACCGTCGGGATGACTGCTGTGCAGTCCCATCCGACATGACACATGCAGTGCGAGCCCATCGCGCACTGCCATCCCGCATTCGCCCCGGCGGGCACAAGAAGAGCCAGGGCAAGCGAAAGGCTGTAAGCAACTGTTCCCCTTAACATCAGCACTCCGCTCTTCCGAAAGTGCAACCTCACGTATCCGACTACTTTCATCACAGGCGCAATGTAACGCATCCGCCTGCCAGATGCAGTGACATCCGTCACCGACCGTATTGGACGACTCGCACTGCTGCACGGAGGCAATCCTGGTGGCGGATGAACTTCCGGTCGGAGGGTTGGAAAGCCAAGAGGATTGTTTCTGAGTGCGCGATCCAGACACAATCCTCAAGAGGAGGCGGACCACGCCTTAGTTGGGACGACACGCGACTTGACAAGGCCCCGAGGAAGTAGCTGAAAACCCGCTCCGAAGATGGTGTAAGAACCTCATACCACTCAACTCAATGATCGAATCCTGTCGGACTCTCGCGGCGACAAGAATCCCCAACCATGTGGATGTCGGTCATTCGATCGAGGATCTCATACGCTAAAACGGACGCACTGCTCAGGTGGGAGTCTCGATTGCCTTTCCAGTCTGACGCTCAGCACGTTCAACCTACGACTGGCGACCCCGAAGTTCATCGCTTCAGCCTGGTTTTCTTCAGGAATTCCCTGGCAACCTGCAGAGGTTCCAAAGCCGGAAGAGTCTACTTCACATACTCTGCGGACTCTTCGGCTGCCCCACTAAATTTCCCCTTGTGTGGCGTCTCTGTCCCTTCAATTCGCTGTATTTAGAATCGGATATCTCGCCCGAGTTTTCCATTAGAAAACGAGCTTGAGCGCGAACTGCATCACGCGGGGGTCGCCCGCGAGGCTCGTAATGCGACCCACCGTACCCGGGCTCGAAACATCCGAAGCCGGAGTGCTGAACTGCGGCGTATTGAATAAGTTGAAGACTTCCCAACGGAATTCGAGCTGGCGCTGTTCACCGCCCAACTTGAATGGGAATGAACGGTCGAGGCTGAAGTCCAGGTTAGTGAAGGGCGGTCCGATCAGGATGTCGCGGCCGGAATTCCCAAGCGCCGCAGGACTTGGCGCCGCAAAGCAGGCCGGATTGAACCATTCGTTAACGCTCCGTTGGCCGCTGGGAAGGCTTCCATTGCAGAGACGGTTGGGGCGTGTGTCAGCCAGAGGCCCGACAAAGCTACTGAGCGCTGAGGCCGTCACGGTAAAGGGAAAACCAGAATTCCGCGTGAAAATTCCGTTCATGCGCCAATTGCCCAGAATCGCTGCCGGGATGCCTGTTGTTGCCCACTCCTGCCCGTGCCCGAGCGGAAAGTCATAAGCGTACGCAAAGACGAACCGGTTCCGGAAATCAAAGTTACTCAGCCCCCGATCGTAAGCAAAGACATTATAGGAGTCTTCCGGGAAGGAAGATCCAAATCCCGAGAGATTGTCCCGGGCATCATCAATCGACTTGGAGTAAGTGTACGCAATGTGGAACGTGAGTCCATGGCTGAACTGTTTTTCGACAGTAGCTTCCAGTCCGTTGTAGGTGGAATTAGCACCGTTTTCCCGGTACTCGACGATGCCGAGGTTCGGATAAGAGAGGTTGAATGTTCCGGGGGGATTCGGCTGGTTCAGGTTGAGCAAGTATGAAAGATGGGTACCCTTCGTACCCACGTAATCCACGGTGGTGACAATGTCGAAAAGGAACCTTCGCTGAAAACCGGCGCTCCACTGGTCAATCGTCGGCATTTGCGAATTGGGATCGACGGCCCGCAACCGAACACTTGCCAGGTCAATGTTGGAAACATCACGATAGGAAGCGGGAAAGCCTTGGCTCAGGAGGAAGAGGGGTGTAGTGGTGTCAGTTGGCGGCACAGTGGGCAAAACATTCAGAAGCCACGGCGGGTTCAGCGACATCTGGTCCTCGCTCCCGATCCGCTCAAATTGCTGGTAGAAACGCCCGTAGCCAGCACGCAGCACGGTGTTGTGCGTCACTTGATAGGCCAGTCCAATCCGAGGAGCAAAGTTATCCTTGTCCGGATGGACGAGTTGCTGCGAGAAGCCGGACCCTGCCTTCGCGTACACGAGCTGGCCCGTAGCTGGGTCGAGGTTGGTCATCTGGTTGGAGGCATCGTACGGCCACGTTGCGTAATCGTAGCGGAGACCGAGATCGAGGGTCAGGTGCGGTCTTACCTTCCAAATGTCCTCGGCAAAGTAGGACTGCATCCACATCCGCATGTCCACTTGGTGGAAAACCGACTCTTGGGCTCCATAGGTATATCCGAGCAGAAAATCCGCCAGTGAATTGCCGGTGAACTGGCCGTCGAAGTACAGGTGGCCGCGCAGGGCGGGTTCGTCCAGGTAAATGTTGCGCATCGGAAGGTGATAATCGACCCCGAACTTGAATTCATGGGCCCCACGGGTATAATTCAACGTGTCCGCCTCTTCGAACTGGTTCGTGAACTGCCACTTGGGGAGAAAGTCCGGCGACCCGAGGTAGGGCATGTTGACCCCGCCCACGTTGGCGAAGTCCATACCAGGGATGCCTCCGGCATAAAGCGGGCTATCGGGAATGCCGAGGATACCGATCGACGATAATGTATTCTGTCCAAACGGAGTCTGCACTCCGTGAGACCAATTCCGGCCCCAACCCAACCGAAATGAGTTGACCATCCTCGGGGAAATCATCGCCGTCCAGCCGAGCGCCGCACCCTGGGAGTTCTGGGTCAAGCGGCCCCAAGCCGATGTTCCTGTGCCGTCAATAATGCTGTTGCCGAAAGGGCCGGGTACAAAGCGCGTCCAGGGAATATCGGAGTAGCGCACGAACACACTGTTGCGTGGAGTAATTTGCCAATCGACCCGGGCGATATAATTGTCCGCGTTGTTTGTAAGCTTGGGGTTGATGAGGTAATTCTCGCGATTCTGTGGGCCCGGCGGAGGCGTTACGTTCGGAAGCGGCACCATGCTCAAGATTTTCGCCGCCACAGGATCAATGCGGTCGGGCGGAATGATGTTGCCTGGAAACGGCAGCCCCGTCGTCGGGTCGAAGATCGGGCCGTAGGTGACGCCATTCGCCGCACCCGCCGCCGGCGAAAAGTCTCCTGCTCGCTCGTTCGGAAGCGGCACGTTAGAAAGTCGCGTCACCCCTTGAACAATTCGTGTTCCTTCGTAATTGAAAAAGAAGAAAGCATGGTTCTTGACGATCGGGCCGCCGATGTTCCCGCCGAACTGATTCTGTGTGAGGCCGGGCTTCTTCGCGCCCGCTCGATTCGTGAAAAAGTCCGTGGCATCGGTGGCGGAGGTTCGATTGAATTCCCAGGTTTCGCCGTGAAACTGATTGGTCCCGCTCTTGGTGGTCACGATGATGGCAGCCCCCGGACTGCGGCCATACTCTGCCGCATAGGGGTCCGTGATGATCTTAAACTCTCGAACCGCATCCACAGAGGGGCGGATAACCTCGGTGCTCAACTCCTGGACGTTCTCAGAGACCGTGTTGTTGTCCACACCATCCAGAACGAAGTTGTTCTGCAGGGACCGTACTCCGTTAATGTTGATGCCGCCGAACCGCCCTGAGGCCGTGCTGCCGGACTGATTGGTATACCGGTATCCCTGCACTCCAGCAATCAGCCCCATGAGGTCATCCCAATTTCGCGTGCTGAGAGGTAGGTTCCTCACAAGACGGTTCCGTATCGTGGTTTGTGGCATAGCGGATTGGGTTTGTAACAGCGGAATGGTGGAAGTAACCCGAACGACCTGCACCGGCGAACCCAGTTGCAAGTGAAAATCAACCCTTGCGCTCTGGCCCACTTCCACCGCGATATTGCTCCTTTCAATTTTCTTGAATCCATCCGCGCCCAGGGTGACCGTGTAAGTCCCGATGGGTATGGCCGGAAATGAATAATAACCCGCACTATTTGAGGTTGTGGAATACTTCAATCCAGTGGCCCGGTTTTGGGCCGTTAAATGCGCGTTGGGCACAACGGCGCCGCTCGGGTCCGTAATTCGTCCACTGACATTGGCATTCTGGATTTGCGACCATCCAAGGCTGGCCAGCAGTAGAACCAGGCCGGCCATCCAAATGAACCGACGCAGTATACGAGATACTTCAACAATCGGGTCAGTCCGCATGTTGTACCTGACCTCCAATAAATTGTCCGGAAACGCCCCAGGTTCTCTGTCCCTACGATGGTAGCATAAACTGTTTACTGTTACGATATTGTTATTGGAGTACTAATAAGTGGTTACAGGTCTGCGTGGTGATCGGATTGGGCTTTTTTTGGCGTACCGGCGGGGTGTCATTCGGGTCAAGGGCTTGCGTTAAGATTCCCTCTGGCCCGACATTTCCGCGCATCTCTTTCCGGGTCCTCATTGCCCCTTTCGTTCCGGCGCGAACCTAAAGAAGGGGGCGCTTCCAGCTCGGGCGCCAAGTGGAAAATTGGCAAAGGTCGGCGTGCTACCCTGTGGCGATTGCGATCGAAAGATGACATCAGGATTTTCAGCACGATGGGGTCGGTGGGACCCAGACCGAAGATTAACTCACGCTTCGCCGACGACACACTCACATTTGCTCCTGCCTTTGTCAATGGTCAGTAGTCCGGCGCGCTCCTTACGCGGGCGGAGAGAAATCCATTCAGCCGATGCTGGACAGTACTTTTAACTCTGATTAGATCGCTCAGTGGAACAGATTTTTGGAG
>JAJYJL010000546.1 GCA_021789565.1 Acidobacteriota bacterium | reverse complement strand
TCCGATCTACCCTCTGGTCTGCATCCATCCGGCTCACAGAACGCAAAGGCCGTGAAAGCACCGGCGAAGTTGCCGCTTCAGTCGCTGACCCTGGTCAACACCACGGAGGCAGCCCGGAGGGTGGCAGAGGAAGAAAGCGCCAGGGAGCAACTGGAGAAAGTCTCTACCCCGGCCCCAAAGCACTCCGAATCGGGCAAGGTGGCAGGCGGCGCGGTGCTTGAGTTTCACCCGACTGATGGAACTCCGGCGGCGGATTCTTCCCAGGGGACTTTCAAGGTGAAGGACCGCCAGAAGTCGGTGCTGAAAAACATCCACGGAAGCGCCTATGGGGCGGCGGCTTCGGGAATCGGACGGGCAAACGGTGAGGGCGGGGCCGTCGGCGCCAATTCAGGCAGCGGAAAGTTCAACGTGTATGTGGAGGGTGAACACGCGCACGACAACACGCCCCATCCTCATTAGAATATGAACAAGAAGAACTGTTTCGAGAACCGTGGTTCGAAGGGTGGACGACTGCATTACGTGGTCCTGTGCGCGGTCCTGTCACTTGGCTGGACGCTCGGCTTTTCCGTCAACCTTCTCGCTACGGCGCCGGGCAGTGTCCAATGCGATTCGGTTCCCAGCAAGATTCTGGACCACCCGGTCGATTACTGCATCGATCTCCCGGCCGATTATGCTACGTCCGGCAAACGTTACCCGGTGCTCTATTTCCTTCACGGCCTTTTTGAAAATGACCACCGCTGGATTGACCGCGGCGGCAAAGAGATCTTTGACCGCCTGACGGCCAACGGGACCATCGGGCCATTCATTGTCGTGCTGCCCAATGGTGGCGAGACGTTCTACATCAATTCGGAAGACGGCAAGGACCGCTACGAAGATTTCTTTGTTCAGGAACTGGTGCCTTTTATTGACCATCACTACAGGACTATTGCCAGCAAAGAAGCGCGCGGGATCAGCGGCCTCTCGATGGGAGGCTACGGCGCTTTGCATCTGGCCATGCGGCACCCGGACCTGTTTGGGTCCGTCGCCGCCACCAGCGCTGTCCTCATCCCTAAGCTGCCCAATCCTCTCCCCACCGAGGGCCGGTGGCGATTCTACGCGCACATTCTGAGCCATGCGTTCGGATCGCCGCTCAACCAGGCTTACTGGGAAGCAAACAGCCCGCTGACTCTGGCCAAAGACCCTTCAAAATTCCGAGGCCTGAAAATCTATTTCGAAGTGGGTGACCATGACCGTTACGGGTTCGAGAAGGGAGCGGCCATCCTGGACGAAATTCTGGACAAGGAGAATTACCCGCACACCTACGCGCTGCGTCCGGGCGGGCATGGATGGGAATTTCTCGACCAGTATATGCAACATTCGCTTCGCTTCGAGTGGCACTGGCTCAAACAGGCGGAGCAGGCATCAAATTCACCCGCGGAGGCCGGTAGCCATTGAGGAGATTTGTTCGATCTCTGCTGATTGCGGGCGCGGTCCTGGGCTTTGGGGTCCGTTGCCTTGTGGCGCAGGCCGATCCCCAGGCCAAAATCCTGAACTACATCCGTGACCACCTGAAGGCTGGCCAGCCCGTCCGGATCACCGAGCTTTACAACACTGTCTTCACCACGCCGGAGGACCACGCGGCCCTGAATAAGCTTTACAAGGACTTCTTCAGGATCCCGTTGTTCGTGGTTCAGTACCAGCAGCGATTTTCCGCTCCGCCGACTTTGAAAACCATTGCCGGGCAGTTTGCACTGAAAACTCCGGAAGAAGCTGACACGCTGCTTCGCGTGATGGAAACCGACCCACGGGTTCCGAAGTTCATCACTCGCGATCCGAAGACAGGAGAAATCACCAAAGTCGACGTAGATATGATCCGCAACGATCCCCGCTTTGCAGCGGGCGCAGCCCATGAGTTGAGCGGCTGGGAAGGCCGAAAGGCTCCGGCCTTTGACCTGATGGGAGCGGGCGGCAAGCACTTCACTACTGCGGGGCTCGATGGGAAGGTTGCCCTGCTGTATGTCTGGTTCACCGGGTGTCCGCCTTGCATGAAAGAGGCCCCGGAGCTTGTGCGGCTTCAACACGAGTTTGGAGCCAGGAGCCTTGAGGTGGTGGGCGCAAACGCTGACGGTCTGCTCGGGCTGGGCATCAGTAAAGAGGCCCGCCGGCATTATGCGGAGAAGGAGGGAATCACCTTTCCGATTGTCATTTGGACCAAAGAAAGCAACCAGGCATACGGAGGCATCTCCATTTATCCCACTCTTTTTCTTATCAACAGGCAAGGCACGATTGCAGGACACTGGGTAGGGTTTACAAGCCTGGCGACGCTTCGCGAGGCCATTTCTAAGACCTTAGCTGAATCATCCGGAACACATTAATCTGATTTCGATGGGTCTTCATCCATTAACCTGGAAAACAAGAGCACAAGGAGGATGCATCGATGAAGTACCCGACACGAACCGGTTTCAGCCTTGCTGCAATTGCGTTGATCAGCCTGGGAACAACTCTCTTGCTGGCGCAGGGTGGCAGCAGGGGAAAAGCCAGCGCAACCATTGGTTCTGCTCACGTTTCAATTGACTACGGCCGCCCCATGCTCAGCGGGCGTGATCCCATGGGCATGATCAAATCCGGCCAGGTATGGCGTCTGGGGGCCAGCGCGCCGACCACGATCAGCACCGACCAGGACTTGATGTTCGGAAACACCAGGGTCCCGAAAGGGAAGCATATCCTGCTGGCCCGGATGACCGAGCCCGGGAAGTGGGTCCTGCTGGCATCGACCAAGGCCTGGGATGCCTATGATTCCAACGCTACGATCGCCGAAACACCCATGAAGCTGGAAAAAGGGCGGGACCCGGTGGAACAGATGACCATCAAGCTTTCCAGCCACGGAAACCAGGGCGCTCTTGAAGTTGCCTGGGGCACGTCACGTCTGGCCGCAACCTTCAGCGTGGCTGAATAGGCGCAGAGGCGGGTTCATTTTCTGACCACGGACGCAGATAGAGGTGGCGGTGTGTCCGGCGGCAAACCCAAAGGAGACCCAACCCGATGCCCAATTCCATCAACGTTCTGGCGCTTTTCGCGCACCCCGATGATGCTGAATTCCTATGCGCCGGGACGCTGGCCCATCTTGCCGAACGCGGCGCCAGAATCCACATGGCGACCCTGACGGCGGGAGACTGCGGCAGCACCACTCTGCCGGCCGGCAAAATTTCAGCGGTGCGCCAGAAGGAGGCGTCACGATCCGCTGCGCTGATCGGCGCCCGTTACCATTGCCTGAAGAGCAAGGACCTTCTGGTTTTTTACGACCGTCCCCACCTGAACAAGGTGATGGAACTGGTGCGGCGGGCCCGCCCTTCGCTGGTGATCACGCACTCTCCGGTTGACTACATGATCGATCACGAAACGGTGAGCCACCTTTGCCAGAGCGCCTGCTTCGGGGCGATGGCTCCCAACTTCAAGACCGGCGGCCGGCGGCCGGCGCCCCCGCTTGACGTGGTTCCTCACCTCTATTACACAGACGCCTTTGGCAAACGTGACATTCTGGGAAACAAGATCGAGTCGAGCTTTTTTGTCAACATCAGCGCCACGCTCAAGCGCAAGGAAGAAATGCTTGCCTGCCATGAGAGCCAGCAGTCCTGGCTAAAATCCCAGCAGGACATTCCCGGCACCATCATGACCATGCGAAACATGGCGAAGGAAGCGGGGAAACGCGCCGGGGTTCGTTGGGCGGAGGGGTTCCGGCAGCACCTTGGGCAGGGTTTTCCAGCCACCAACCTGCTGAAAGAACTGCTGGGGCCGTTGGTCCGCTGAAGCAGTCTGCTTCGAATTCAGGAAGGCTTTCCCGGCCTCAGTCCCTTCGGCGCCAACGAAGACGGGCTGCGAGATGCGTTCAGTTTAAAGGAGATAACCTCTCGCGTTGATCCCGTGGTTCGATGCCTCCCGGAAAGGACGGTATAATAATATTTTGGTGTGGGGATTCCAAAATCATTCTGGAGTAAAGACCGATCTCTTGGATAAGGATTTGCTGCAGGCAGTATTACTCAACACCTTGCGCGGACACGGCTTTCCGGCGCCGCAGGGCCCTTACACACGCCCACCTCACTCTTAAAACCCTCTGCCCGCTTGTGGTGGTGACCGTCCTGGCGTGGCTGGGCTGCCCGATTCCCGCGCTCGCTATACCGCCTGAGTGGGGGAAGACAGTGGTTCGCATTGAACTCAAAACCGACGCTGACTTACAGCTCTCCCAGTTCAAAAAACAGATCGTCCAGCAGAAGGGCCAACCTCTGGATGCCGCGAAAGTCAATGAAAGCCTGAAAAATCTTTATGCGACGGGCCGGTTTGCCAGTCTCCGGGCCGAGGCCGAACCGGAAGCCGGAGGCATCGTCCTGACCTTTGCCGGTAGGGCCCGTTATTTTATCGGGGTCGTACAGGTCACGGGAACGCCCAAACCGCTCGACTCCAGCACACTGGTGGCGGCCGCCCGGCTACCCCTCGGACAACCTCTGTACCCGGATGAACTCACGGCGGCAAAGCAGAACATCCAGAACGTCCTCCACGACAATGCCTTTTATCAGGCGAGGATTCAAACCAGCGTTTCGCGCAATCCTTCTACCGAGGAAGCCAACGTCCTGATGACGATTGTGCCCGGCCAGCAGACCCGCCTGGGAGAAGTGGTCTTCAACGGCCATCCAGCCTATTCGGCCGAGCGCCTGCAGTCCGTGACCAAGTGGCGCCCGGGCAAACGGTTGACTTCAACCGACATCGAGAAGGGCCTCTACAAGCTCCACAACTTTTACCTGAAACGCGGCTACCTCCAGGCCAGCACCACCCTCCAGAAGCGGGTGTTTTATCCCAAAACGAATACGGAAGGCCTCTTTGTGGATTGCGAGGCCGGCCCGGTGATCGAGGTTCACGTGCAGGGAGCGGGCATATCGCGCCGGAAGCTGAGAGATATTCTCCCTTTATACCAGGACGGAGTTGTGGACCAGCCTTCCCTCGATAGAGGCAGCGAAGCGCTGACGAACTTTTACCAGCAGAAGGGCTACTTGCGCGCGCAGGTGAAGGCGGAACCTGTCGAACACATTAAGTCCGATCACATGCGGGTAATCTACAGGGTGGTGCTCGGCCCGAAAGGCACATTTGCAGGATACAAGTTCGTGGGGAACGATCATGTTTCCGGTACCATTCTCACTTCTGCCATGACGATCCGCACCGCCCAATTTCCGTTCCAGACGGCGGCATACAGCACCAAAATGCTGGAGAACGATATCGATTCCCTGAAGGGTGTTTACCAGGCGCGGGGCTTCCTGGATGCCAAAATCACCCCGCAATTCAATTACTACTATCAGGACGTGCCGCAAAACCTGTTTGTCACGCTCAAAATCCAGGAGGGGCAGCAGACGATGGTGGGGAAAGTTAATCTCCAGGGGGTCAGCGACCCGCAGAGGGAAGTCCTGCTCTCGCGGCTGGCCAATCGACCGGGGCTGTTCTATTCACCCGAGAACGAGCAGAAAGACCGCGACACGATCCTTCGCTACTTCACCAACCGGGGTTATTCACACGCCAGGGTCATGGTCAGCAGTTCGCCGGCAGGCCGGAACCATCTGATGAATGTGGAGTATCGGGTGAACCGTGGAAACAAGGAAATGATTGAGCGAGTGCTGCTGCTGGGCAACAAGCACACTCGCGATGGGGTCGTCAGACACGAACTTACCTTCCACCCCAATCAGCCGATGAACGAAAGCGCCCTTCTCGAGTCTCAGCGCAAGCTTTATGACCTGGGGCTTTTCAACCAGGTCCAGGTCGCCCCGCAGAACCCGGAGACCCCGGAAACCGAAAAGTCCATCCTGGTCAACATGGAAGAGGCGCCTCGCTGGACGGTTGGATACGGTGGAGGCCTTGAGGTTCAACGATTGGGGAGCAACGAACCGCAGGGCCAGTTGAAAGCCAGTCCACGGGTCTCTCTGGATGTCTCGCGCATCGGATTAGGCGGGCGCAACCAGATGCTGAGCCTTCGCAGCAGGTTTTCAACCCTCGACAAGGGAGCAGATATCAGCTATTACATCCCCAGGTTCCCGAAGCGACGGGACATCAGCGTCCGCTTCAGCGGCAATATCGACTCCAGCAGCGACGTTCTGACCTTTACAGCGAGGCGCAAGGAGGCCTCCGTCGTTGTGGAAAAACGCTGGAGCCAGACCACCTTCCTGTCGGCGCGATACTCTTTCC
>JAJYJL010000545.1 GCA_021789565.1 Acidobacteriota bacterium | reverse complement strand
CTTTTGCTCTTTACCGCGGTGATGGGGGCGAATAATTCATCCTGCCGAAGGTGGATGGCCCGCAGCCGCACCAGTTCCAGCAGGGCCAGCAGCAGCGCGATCAGCGCCTGCCGCCACACGTAACCCGCGGCAAGATCTTCAATGGAAACCGGCCCTGAGCGCTTGCGCATCACCTGCTTCACGTGCTCCAGCATCTCGCGGACGGTCACCTGTTCGCGCCGCATGTGGATCTGCGGGCGCTTCTTGGCGCGCTCGAGGATATCCCGGAAAACCGAGATCAGATCAAACACCGAGACGGCAAGGCCCGGCTCATCCTCGGCTTCACTGAACTCGTCGATGCCCGGGCGCGACCAGGTGGCTTCTTCCACCGTCTGCTTTGACTTCAGCATCTCGGCGGCGTTCTTGAACTGCTCGTGCTCCAGCAGGCGCTGCACCAGTTCCGCGCGCGGGTCCTCTTCCAGTTCCTCGTCCGACGCGGTGGGGTCGGGCGGCAGCAGCATCCGCGACTTGATGTAAATCAGGGTGGCCGCCATCAGCACGAACTCGCCCGCTACATCAATGTTCAATTCCTTCATCAGGCGAAGATAGTCGAGGTACTGCCGGGTGATCGTCGCGATGGGAATGTCGTAGATGTTGATCTTCTGCCTGCGGATGAGGTCGAGCAGCAGGTCCAGCGGGCCTTCGTAAGCCTCCAGCTTCACCGGCGGCGCGGGCGTATCGGCGCGCGTGGTCCGCTTTGAGGGCCCCGCAGCGGTTTCCTGTTCAACCTGTTCCGGCGGCTCCGTATTGGGCGGGCGATTGTCATCCATCATTCACGCCAGTTTCGTCGCAATCCTCACCTCACGCATCGTTTCCTGCGCAACCCGCCGGGCTTTTTCCGTGCCGGCGGCCAGCACGTCCCAAACCTTCTGCGGGTCGCGTTCGTAAACTTTGCGCCGTTCCTGGATGGGCGCGAGATATTCGTTCAGGTGATGCGCCATCATTTTTTTGCAGTCCACGCAACCGAGTTCAGCCGTCCTGCATTCGCGGTCGATGCGCTCAATCACTTCCGGCGGCGAAAAAATCTTGTGGTGGTCGAACACGGGACATTTCTCCGGATCACCGGGATCGTGCCGCCGCTTGCGGGCGGGATCGGTCATCATGCCCCGGACCGTCTTATCGACCACCTGCGGCGGATCGGAGAGGAAAATGGCGTTGCCATAGCTCTTGGACATCTTGCGTCCGTCGGTCCCGCGCAGGCGCGGGCTGTGCGTCAACAGCGATTGCGGCTCCGGAAAAACCTCTCCGTAAAACTGGTTAAACCGCCGCGCGATTTCCCGCGTCAGTTCCACGTGCGGCACCTGGTCTTCACCTACCGGAACGTAGCCGGCTTTGTACATCAGGATGTCGGCCGCCTGCAGCACCGGGTAGCCGAGAAAGCCGTAAGTGTGCAGGTCGCGTCCCTGCAGGTTGTCGAGCTGTTCCTTGTAAGTGGGCACGCGCTCCAGCCAGCCGAGCGGCGTCACCATGGCGAAAATCAGGTAAAGCTCCGCGTGTTCCGGCAGGCGCGATTGCACAAAGAAAGTTGCCTTTTCAGGGTCAAGCCCCACGGCCAGCCAGTCGGTCACCATTTCCAGGATGTTTGATTGCAGCTCCGCGGTGTTGGCGTATTCGGTGGTCAGCATGTGCCAGTCGGCGACAAAATGGAAGCTGTCATACTGGTCCTGCAGCTTGATCCAGTTCTGGAGCGCGCCTACCAGGTTGCCCAGATGCAACTTGCCAGTGGGCCGCATGCCACTCAGCACCCGCGGCCGTTTGTTTTCAGCGTGTGCCATATGATGGAGTCCCTGTTATTTGTTCCCCAGAAGGGCAGAAACCTGCCTGCTGTCCTGCTTAAAGTTCAATTTCTCATCGTAACATAGGGGTGGCGCAAACGCGAAGGACGGAAGGCCTGGGCAGTGTCCGAGTTTCGGGGCCGATGCTCGTAGTGCTTCAATAAGGACTTGTCTTATCGAGGGTGGTTGAGGAGAATGTCTTTGCATGACGGCAGCTAAAGCCAGAAAGGAAATCGAATCCGGTTTGTTGGCCCTAGGGGGTGACCCCTCCTTGGCCTACCTTGCCCTGACATCCAAGCTGGAACTTCCAGTGCGCGATAGGATTGCCTGGCACTTTCAAGAGAAGAGCTCAGAATTGATTGCCGCGCGCGAGTATTACCTTAGATCTGAGGAAAGCCCAAATTGCCGAAAGAGGGTGGATCTGGCTCTCCTAGACCACCGTTCGCTTCGGCCGGTTGTGCTGGTGGAATTTAAGTCGATGATCGTGCCTGATCCTCTTACCAATCGCGACCACAACTTGATGGTCTCTTTGGCAGATGACCTGAAGGGAGTTGCCGCGCTCACTTGCGCTCAACGATTTGGCGTAATGTTAATGGTCCACATCGAGAATATCCAACGGCTCGTGCAGCGAGGGCTAGATGGCCGCGTCGTCAAGTATATGGAGCAGTTCCGCAGGTGGGCTGAGTACCATGAAGCTCTTCAACGAGCGGCTGAGATTACTGCGGAATTTTTCCGCGGCTCTGGACTCAAGGTGAGAAAGTTAACAATCGAGCTGAAGCCTGTGTGGGATACCAGCGTCAAGCTGACGGCATTTATCCTGGAACCATAGCCAGATGGCAAGAATCCCAGCATTCAAATTGGGACGCAAAATGGCCGGAAGCAAAGAGATTCTGTGGCCAAATTCAACGCATTGGTTGGTTCACTGGATGGATTATGAGCGCAACGGTCTGGAAAAACAATTTTAGAGTGACGGGGCCAATCCGCCGATAGAAGCACGGAGGAGAAGACATTGAACCGAGCACGAAAAATTGGAATTGCCATGCTTGCCTGCGGGCTCGCCCTGGGCGCCTGGAGCTGTTCCAGCGTGGTCAGCCAGAAGGCTCCGCAGGCGTCTTCCGCCGCCGCACAGGCAGGGCCAATGCCGGACCTGTGGCGGTCACTCACTACGGGGAAGGAATATTTTGTCCGCATGGACAAGAGCCACTTTTACGCGCAATGGGTCAACCTGCCTCCCGTTTCGAAACAGCACGGCGCCTACATCCACACGGCGTGTGAGCCAGTGGGATCGAAATGGGCCGGCACCTCGGATATTTACATGCCCTGCGTGGTGGGGGAAGGGAAGAACGATAAAGTTGCCAACACCTGCCATCTGAACCTTAAAATCGAATTCGATTCCATCAGCAACAGTCGGATTACCGGCCGCGCCCAAACCCTTAAGAAATTCAATTGCGGCGCCTGCAAGGTAGTTGAAGCCGGATGGGCCGACTTTGAGTGGGCGCCGGCAAAGTAGCGGGAGCTTATCCTGATTTCGCTTTCTTGATTTCTTCGATGAGCGGGGGAACGACCTCAAAAAGGTCGCCTGCGATTCCGTAGGTTGCGATGTCAAAGATGGGCGCTTCGCGGTCTTTGTTGACGGCCACCACGGTCCGCGAACCTTTCATTCCCACCTGGTGCTGGATGGCGCCTGAGATACCCAGGGCAACGTAAAGTTTGGGCGCCACGGTTTGCCCGGAGCTTCCAATCTGGCGGTCCATGGGCAGCCAGCCGCTGTCGCAGATGGGCCGCGAGGCGCCGATTTCCGCGCCCAGGGCTTCGGCCAGTTTTTGCGCCAGCTCCATGTTTTCGGGCTTCCTGATGCCGCGCCCGACAGCCACGATGATTTCCGCCTGGCTCAGATCAACAGCCTGTTTGGCCTCCCGGAATTTTTCCTGGGGCCGGGTACGAATGGCTTGCGGAGAAATGCTGACCTCTACAGGCGTAACCTTCGCCTGGCTCCTGCCTCGCTGAACAGAATCCTCCCGAAACGCCCCTGACTGGAATGAAACGAAGTAAGGCGGCTCGCCGCGAAACTCCACGTCGGCTGAAAACTTGCCCTGAAAAACCTGGCGGACAAAAATCGTCCGCTCGCCATCGCGGCGGTAGCCCAGCGAGTCGCCGATGAAGCCGCGGTCAAGCGAGGCGGCCAGCCGAGGTGCAAAGTCGCGAACCTGGTAGGTGTGGCTGAAGACCACAAAGCGGGGCTGACGCTTCTCAATCACCTGGCGGAGCGCCAGGACGTAACCGTCCGGCGTGTACTGAGCAAGTTGCGGCGATTCAATGGTGAGGACTTCCTGAAGGTCGGCGCCGGCCAGGTCCTGGGAAATAGCGCCGACGTTGTTGCCAACAATTACGGCAACGCAAGCTGCGCCTGATTCCCCTGCAAGCTGCTGCGCAGCCGCTACGGCTTCCCAGGTGGGGCGCGCCAGCTTTCCTTCCTGAATTTCTGCGTAAACGAGAATTTCTTCAGCCACGGTTGCTTGTTCTTTCCGGGTTGGGTAGCCAACCTATCTATGTGCTGCTAGTCGGATTGCTGATGACGCTTTAGGGCTTCGTGAAAGGGCACGACTTTAGTCGTGCCGCCGGACCACCTCAAAAATCCTATGGGGCTTCAGCCCCTGAACGGAACGCTGATGGTACCGCAAGTTTCAGTGGCTAAAGCCACCTGCTTCGAACTGCTTGTAGGGCACGGATAAATCCGTGCCCTTTCACAACACTTGTGAACTTTGGCAAAATCCGTGTCTATCGCGGCAACCCCGCGAGCCGGGGGGTGCTTCATGCATAGGCCGGTCTAGATCACTCTTGCTTCGTTCTTCAATTTGTCCACCAGCCGCTCGGCGATTTCCCTGGGGCTGCCCTCAATATATTCGGTCTGGGCTGTTTTCTGCGGAACGTATACTCGGGAAATCACCTGGCGCGGTTTGAGCGCCTCGGCATCGAGCCCGAGGTCCCGCGCCGCCAGCTTCTGGAGCGGCTTGTTTTTCGCCGCCATGATGCCTTTCAAAGTGGCATAGCGCGGCTTGTTGATGCCTGACTGAATGGTGAGCACGGCGGGGAGCGGCATTTCAATCCATTGGAACCATCCGCCTTCAAGTTCGCGCTTCACCTTCAGCCTGTCGCCTTCTGCCTGGATTTCCATGACGATGGTGGAGTGCGGCAGGTTCAGCATTTCCGCCAGGATGACGCCGGTTTGTGCAAACCCGAAGTCGTCTGACTGAAGCCCGGTGAGCACCAGGTCGGGATTTTCTTTGCCGATGGCAGCGGCCAGCACGCGGGCGGTGCCGTGCGCGTCCAGATTTTCAAAAGCATTGTCGTCCAGGTGCAGAGCACGGTCGGCCCCCTTGGCCAGCGCTTCCTTGATGGCCTGGCTGGCGCGGGCGGGGCCCAGCGTGCAGACGACGACTTCGCCTCCCAGCTTTTCTTTCAGCCGCAAGGCTTCTTCCAGCGCGTAAACGTCAGGCTCATTGACTTCGAACCCGATGTCGGCTTCCTCGATCCACGTCGAGTCGCGGTTCAGCTTGAGATTGGCGTCGCGGGATGGGACCTGTTTGAGGCAGACAACAATTTTCATGAGGGATAATTTCTCCCGGCAGAAAACCTTAATCCGGCGCAGGCTTGTTCCTGCTAATCCGAGTAGCGCTTTAAGACCAGCGCCGCGTTGGTGCCGCCGAATCCGAAAGAATTGGAGAGCGCGCAATTGACATTCGCCCGGCGGGCCTGGTTTGGAACGTAGTCCAGATCACACTCGGGATCCGGATTTTCGTAATTGATGGTGGGAGGAATGATCTGGTCCCGGGACCATATCGAGAGTGAGACGTTGGCGCCGGGGCTCTGATAGATGACTCGCTGCTGGTCGTAGTAGTTCAGCACGTTGCTCATCTCCTGTTGTAGCTCGTTCAGTTGTCCGCGCTGATAGGCGAAGTTCGATGAGAGGAAGTTGTACTGGCCTTGGAGGGAGCGGTAAGCGGAACTCTTGTTGTCCAGCATCCCAGAGTAGTAAATGCTCAGCCCGCCAAAGACAACCAAGAAGCAGATGGCGAGTCCGAAGAACACATTCTTCCCTCTCCTTTGTCTGCGGATTTCCCTCATATAGTCCTCTATCTCCATGAGGTAGGCATCTGCAGTCTTTTGATTTAACCCTCTGGTTTGACCAACCTCGGCGGCTCCACGGCTTGAAACTTGCATGGTGATTCTAATCTGGTCTCGAAAGAGGTTCCGATGAGAGAGCGTTCGTGTGAACCGTGTATATACTAATGGCATGGGAAACGCCAGTCACGCGGGCCGCCATTCTGGATGCGTTCATTCCGGGCTCCTCAAACCCGTCCCGCCCCGTCTCCTGGGCTGTCAGGAGCAT
>JAJYJL010000544.1 GCA_021789565.1 Acidobacteriota bacterium | reverse complement strand
GTGTTTCCCTGGGCATCAACGGCCCCGATGCGGTCGGCGTCTCCATCTGTTGCAAACCCGGCGTCCGCTCCTGCTTTCACGACCGCGTTGCTCAAGTCCGTAAGGTGCGGGTCAATCGGCTCAGGGTTGATTCCCGGAAACAGCGGGTTGTGCTCACCGTGAATCTCAGAAAAAGAAATGCCGGCTTCATCGAACAGGCGCGCCAGGCACCCACGCGCCGCGCCAAACATAGGATCGATTACAAACTTTCTTCCGCTCTCGCGAATATGATCGAGCGACACCAGCGTCTTGAGGCGGTCGAGGTAGGGAGTAATCAGGTCTGCAGTTTCAGTCTGGGCGGCGCTGCCTTTCGAAGCTCGATCTTTCCCCGGATCCTGCGCGGGCACATAAGTCTCGACGCGCCTCATGATTTCCGGTGAAGCCGAACCGCCGTAAGGGGCCTTGAGCTTGATGCCGTTCCAGATGTACGGGTTGTGGCTGGCGGTTACCATCAACGCACCCGCAGCCTTCCGCGCCACCACGGCGTAGCTCACGGCCGGCGTGGGCGTGGCGCGATCCGCCAGCAGCACCGGAATTCCTTCCGCCGCAACCTGCCGGGCGGCAACTTGCGCGGCTTCCGGAGAAAGGAACCGCGCATCGTAGCCAACCACCAGCCCCCGCTCGGGCTGGCCTTCCTGGCAAACGTAACGCGCGACGCCAGCCGCCACACGGCGCACATTCTCATAAGTAAACGTGTCTCCGATAATTCCGCGCCAGCCGTCGGTCCCGAATTTGATCTGCTCAGCCGATTCTGTCAGGACAACCTCCGCCTTACAGCAGGTTCTTCTTGCCGCGCCGCTCCAATTCCTGAACCGCCTTGCCTACTTTCTGGCTCTGGTCGCGGGCGCAGACCAGCAGCGCGTCGCCGGTTTCGACAATCACCAGGTTCTCCACGCCGATGGTCACAAAATATTTCCGGCCGCCCACAATCATGTTCCCTTTGGAGTCGAGGCAAAGCGAATTTTCAGGCCGCACGTTCCCGTCGGCATCCTTCGCGTTCAGGTCGTAGGCCACTGCCCAGCTGCCCACATCGCTCCAGCCAATATCCGCCGCCACAGCATAAACATTTTCAACCTTCTCCATCAGCGCGTAATCAATGGAAATTTTCTCAAGCCGCGAGAAAATACGCTTCAGCGCGCGCGGGTTGTCAATGCCACCCGCAGCAACAATTTCGCCCAGGCCCGCGGCCATCGCGGGCTTGAACCGTCCCATGTTTTCAAGCAGCGTTGAGGCGCGCCAGACGAACATGCCGGCGTTCCACAGATAACGTTTGGACAACACAAACCGCCGTGCGGCTGCGAGCTCCGGCTTTTCCGTAAAGCTCTCCACGCGAAAAATCTTCTCGCGGGTGGCGTTCTTCACAGGCCTACCCAGCCGGATGTAGCCGTACCCGGTTTCCGGGCGCGCAGGCCGAATGCCCAGTACGACAGACCGGCCCTCCTTCGCAGCCCAGCGGCAGCCGGCCTTGAGAGCGTTGCGGAAGGCTCCCGGCTTGCGAATCACGTGGTCGGCCGGCAGGATGACCATGATGGCATCCGGGTCGCGTCGAAAGAGTTCATTCGCAGCGAGGCCGATGGTCGGCGCCGTGTTGCGCTGCGCCGGTTCCGCAACAATCTGTCGTTCAGGAATGTTCGGGAGCAGCCGGACCATCTGCGCGCGCACCAGGCTGTTAGTAAAGATGTAAATCCGCTGCGGCGGCACGATCCCCTTGACGCGCTCGACAGTTTGCTCAAGAAGCGTTGCGCCTCCGAACACGCCCAGCAACTGTTTCGGCGTTTTGCGGCGGCTCAGCGGCCAGAAGCGCGTGCCGCTTCCGCCGGCCATAATCACCACGTAAACGTGATCGTAAAGCGAGCCACGCGATTTCACTGATTTGTCCATAATCTTTCTAGTCGAAAAGAATGTTTTTGATCTGCCCGACCTTGAACCCGCGGCGTAAAAGCGGTCGCTTGAAATCCTTGTCAACATCCGGCACGTAAAACTTCAGAATTCGGGTCTTCCGCACCGGGGCCACTCGGTACTGCCCCGCCCTCGGCGGAATCACCCAGGTATCGCCCGCCTGATAGCCGAGCCAGCCCGCAGTTGTCTCCAATCGACCTACGCCCGCGAGGATGGAAATCGTCTCCACGTGATCCGCCGATGATCTGAAATGCCCCGTCTTTCTCATGCTCAATTCTTCCACCGCAAAGTACGGGCAAGCAAGAATGTACCGGCGGGAGCCGAACGATTCTTGAACCACCGCTCGCGGCAAGCCGCGGAGAGGAAGCGCCTCGGGCTTGATCACCCCAAAGCCTTTGTCCAGATGGAGAGGTCGCGGTTTTCCGTCCAGACCCGCGCGCCCAAAATCGTCCAGCCGGTAGGTCATGTCGGAATGTTCTTCGGCTTCAAAAAGGACCAGGCCCGGCCCCAGGGCGTGGACAGTTCCCGGCGGAACAAAAATCGCCTCTCCCGCTTTCGGGTGAAACCGGTAGAGCAGGTCTTTGCTTTTGCCTTGCTGGCAGGCTCCCCTCAGCATTTCAAGTGTTGTGTCCGGCTTTAGCCCCAGCAGGATTTCCGCTTCCGGCTCCGCGTGCAGGATGTACCACATCTCACACTTGCCCAGATTGCCCGGATCATGCTTGCGTGCGTATTGGTCGTCCGGATGGACCTGAAGCGAGAGCCAGTCGCTGGTGAAGATGTATTTTGACAGGATGGGAAACCGGCGGTCTTTCCAGTTCGCCCCGTTCAATTCGCCGCGGTACTTGGCGGATACTTCGCCCAGCGCAAGTCCCGCCACGGGCCCGTTCAGGACCTTTGAACTTTCGTCCGTAATCCATACCTCACCGATCAGGCTTTCCTCTCCGGTCTGGGAGGAAGCGCCGCGGTCGGGGGAAATCTTTTCAGGCTCCGGCCATCTAAACAGCGGAGCCAGATCGTCCAGTCCCCAGATTTTTGGCTTGAAGATGGGTGAGAGCTTGAGCGGCGTGTCCAGTTTTGGCATAGGTACCATTGCAGGGCGCTGAAAAAGGCCGCACTCAGGTTATACGAAAGCACCGGGTCTTACTCCGGCACTTTCAGTTATGCTGCTCGCCCCCTGAAGGCAGGCCCCGAAGCCCTGCCCACTATAATCGGCAAATTGTCAGAGTTCGCTGAAGAATTTCTTCATCCGCTGGAGACCTTCCTCGATGTTCTCCATCGACGTCGCGTAGGAGAGCCGGACGTGGTCATCGGTGCCGAACCCAGGTCCCGGAACGACCGCCACATGGGCTTCTTCCAGCAGCCGGTCCACCAGCACCTGGCAATCCGCAACGCCGTTCTTCTTCAGGTAGACACCAACGTTCGGGTAGACATAAAACGCGCCTGCCGGCATGGCGCAGGTGATTCCAGGAATCGCCCGCAGGCCTGCAACGATCTTGTCACGCCGCCGCTGATACTCGGCAAGCATTACTTGCACGGAATCCTGCGGCCCGCGCAACGCTTCCACCGCCGCCTTCTGCGAGATCGAAGTCGGGTTCGACGTCGAGTGGCTCTGGAGATTCAGCATGTTGCTCAGCAGTTTTTTCGCGCCAAGTGCGAAACCCACCCGCCAGCCCGTCATGGCATAGGTCTTGGAAAGCGAACCGGTGATGATCAGGTTTTCACGATTACTGGAGTGCCCCAGAGAAAATGGTTTCCGCCCATTATAGAGGAACTGGCAGTAGCACTCATCGGACATCAGCAGAATGTTCCTGCTGGCAGCGAGCGCCAGCAGCTTTTCCATCTCTTCGTCCGGAATCACGGCGCCGGTCGGATTGTTAGGAGAATTCACAATGATCAGTCTGGTTTTGGGCGTGATCAGCTTTTCCACGGCCGCCGCGCTCACCTGGAAGTTGTCCGCTTCGCGCGTTTCAAGCGCCACCACCTTGCCGCCGGAATAGTTAACGATGTCGAGATACGACACCCAGTACGGTACGGGCAGAATCACTTCATCTCCGTGGTTGATGGTCGCGGCAACAGCCTCAAAGATGGCCTGCTTGCCGCCTACGGTCACCAGGCATTCTTCAGACTTGTAATTGGAGCCGAAATCCTTGGCATGGCGCTCGACAATGGCTTCCTTCAGTTCCTTGGTGCCGCTGGTCGGCGTGTACTTAGTGAAATTCTGATGGATCGCCTCGATAGCGGCCTTCTTAATGTTGTCGGGGGTCGGGAAATCCGGCTCGCCCGCCCCAAAGTCAACCAAACTCACGCCACTTGCCCGGAGCTGGGCAGCCTTCTGAACAACGGCCAGAGTGGATGAGACTGAAATCCTCGAAATACGTTCTGATAGTTCCATGGGATCAAACCTCGTCAATTGTTGAGACTATTTTTCTGCTTAAACGTTCTTCCACCATCGGCGGGACCAGGTCTTTCACGGACCCTCCGTGCCGGGCGATTTCCTTCACCAGGCGCGAGCTGATGTAAGCATAAGATTCTGCCGGCATCAGGAAAAGCGTCTCCAGCTTCGGCTGCAGCTTGCGGTTGGTGAGGGCCATCTGGATTTCGTATTCGTAGTCAGAAAAAGCTCGGATGCCACGGACAATCGCCCGCGCATTCTTACTGACCGCGTAGTTCACCAGCAAGCCGCTGAAAGTGTCCACGGAAACATTCTTCATGTCCCTTGTGACATCCTTCAACATCTCCACGCGCTCCTCAACGCTGAAGAGCGGCTGCTTTTCGGCATTCGTCAGCAGGGCGACAATCAGATGGTCAAAGATCCGGCTGCTTCGCTCGATCAGATCAAAGTGACCATTGGTTATCGGGTCGAAGGACCCTGGATAAATCGCGAGAATGTCTGACATATTCCGCAGCGAAAGGCGCGCCAGCGGCGCCCCTATGCTTAAAGAGCATTCTAGCGGTTGGGTTCGAACGTTGTAAACCAGATTCTCTGAAGACGTGACGGAGCAATCGATGGGGGGAGCGCGGCCTATCCGCGTGCAGGCGCAGGCACTGCTTTGCCAAACGAAAAATGGGAAATGACGACAGGCGAAAAAAACGCCGGCCTAGCCCCGTATGATGTGGCGTGCGGCCAAACCGGCGTGAGGTCGTGAAGCGTTGTCTGCCGAGGCTACCGGCCAAAATTGAAATTCAGTGAAATAAAGTCGTGCACGCGGTAGCCGCCGTCGAACAGAACGACCCTCCCGCCAAAGATAAAATAGTGGTAGTCCGGAGGGGGTGGAGGTAACTCTTCCAGCATAACCGGAGGCAGCGGATGGCAATATCGCCGGTAGCGGGGCTCCAGGACACTGCCGTAAGCCAGAGCGAATCCGCGCGGTCCCGGGTCACGAAACCAGCGGTCGTCCCGGTGTTCGTCGTAATATCTCACCACGACGCGGCGATCATAATCATCAAAGCGGTAGCGCCCTTCGCGGTCCCGGTCCCATCCGCGGTGCCGGCCATTGTCCCAATGTTCCCGGTGGCCACGTCCCCGGTCATAGTGGCCGCGCCCTCTGTCGTGATCGTCTCGGCCGTGGCCGTCGTGCCGGTAGGCAGGGTTCGGGTGCGCCCAAGCTGTCAGGGCACGGGGACCCAGCATCACGCCCGCGCCAACCAGCAGAACAAAAAGGAATTGCAGGTATTTTCTCATGAGCTGTCTCTCCTTGGCCTGCCATCGACAGCCCCCAGCCGAACGAGGGGACAAAGAGTGGCAAAGGCACGTCAATTGGGAGCCGGTGCTCCCTTTTTCCCCTCCCCCAACCATCACTTTTCACCAGCGTGTACAAACTGTCAACAAACTATCGTTCTACGACTTTAGAACGACACCGGCGGCCTTGTCGGCATCCCGCTGATTTCCTGGTTTTCAAACAACGAAGTTCCAGCCCTGCGGCATTGGCGAAAGGATTTGAAGAAAACGCCTGTGGCGAAACACAAAGCTTATTACTCTGGGACTATCCCACTTTATATTTCTGAATCTCCTCGGCGCTAACTTCACTGCTCATGCCGGGTTCCTCGGGCGCGGGTACTTCACCGTCAAGCATTTTTCGCGGCCCGCCGGATTCCATATAGACCGCGTTGGGCATGGCCAGAAGCATGTTCAGGTTGGTTTGGCCGCCGCCGTGGCTTGCAACTGCGACCTTGTAGCCATCGGCAATTGAGGCAATTTCCATCCACTCGCATACCCCGCCGGCACGCCGGTCGTCCGGCTGTACGACATCAGCACCGCGCCTTGCAATCAG
>JAJYJL010000543.1 GCA_021789565.1 Acidobacteriota bacterium | reverse complement strand
GAATCGATCAAGCAAAAACTCTCGCGCTGCCGCCAGACTCTGGAACAGATTCAACCTGGTTGTACTCAGCCTCGCAGTCGAAAAAGGCCAAAAACATTGCCCAGTTAATTCGTGGACACTACACTAGGCGCCGCATGACCTAGACCGGGCCCTTCGAATTAATCAATGAGCTCTTCACACCATACTTCGAACTCTTGCCTGCTCATCAGAGAAGCACTGATCGCCCCTTTGTGGCCGAAACAGCCCTTTATGCAAGCATCCATTATCAGTTTCCATTTTGAATGCGCCAGACCCCAAAAAATGCGCTCGAGATGACCTCGAAATGGGCACGAAATGGGCACGAAATGGGCTTGACAAGAGCGGTGAAAAAATATAGATTAGCACTCTCGAGGTTAGAGTGCTAACTGAAGGGGTGGTTTAGTGCTCATCGCCAAGTATACCTGTTTTCAATAACTTAATTAAACTGAATAGGGAGTCGCCAGCTCGATCCTCATCAAGTGGCTCGAAGTTGGCCAGAACTCTCTACCACAATAAAGGTAAGGAGGAAACAGCCAATGACGCTTAGGCCTTTGCACGATCGGATATTGGTTAAACGTATTGAAGAGAAAGAAACCGTGAAGGGAGGCATTATCATCCCCGACACGGCGAAAGAAAAACCACAGGAAGGCGAAGTGGTCGCAGTTGGCAATGGGAAGAAGACCGAAGACGGCAAGATTATTCCGCTCGACATAAAAGCGGGTGATCGCATTCTGTTTGGGAAATACTCAGGCAACGATATCAAGATCGACGACCAGGAGTACTTGATTTTGCGTGAGGACGAAATTCTGGGCGTTCTTGAGGTGGCGAAGAGCGCTGCAGGTAGCAGGAAGTAGCAGCTTTCGGAAAATGATTTGGATTTCTAATCAAGAATTAAGGATACTGCCGGTCCGGCTCGGAGGAGTCGTAAGGCGGGAGAATTTGGAGGGATTTAAAGATGGCAAACGCAAAGCAGATTGTACATGGAGCGGAGAGCCGTCAGGCGATTCTCCGCGGCGTCAACCGTCTGGCGGACGCCGTTAAAGTTACATTGGGCCCTAAAGGGCGCAATGTGGTTCTCGACAAGAAATTCGGTTCACCTACAATTACCAAGGATGGCGTCACCGTTGCCAAGGAAATTGAGCTGCCAGATTCCCTGGAAAACATGGGGGCCCAGATGGTGCGCGAAGTCGCGTCCAAGACATCCGACGTGGCCGGCGACGGCACCACCACAGCGACGGTTTTGGCCCAGGCTATCTTCCGTGAGGGCGTGAAAAACGTTGCCGCGGGCGCAAATCCCATGGCCATCAAGCGCGGCATCGAAACTGCCGTTCGCACGATTTGCGGCTACGACGAAACAGCCAAAGACGGGTCTAAGAAGCATGTGAAAGGCGAGCTCGAAAAGCTGTCCAAGCCAGTTGAGGGGCCGATGATCGCGCAGGTTGGTACCGTTTCTGCCAACAACGATCACACCATTGGGAATATCATTGCCGAGGCCATGAAGAAGGTTGGCAAAGACGGCGTGATCACCGTAGAAGAGTCCAAGACGATGGAAACCGCATTGGAAGTCGTCGAGGGCATGCAGTTTGACCGCGGGTATCTTTCCCCCTACTTCGTGACTGATGCTGAACGGATGGAGTGTGTTCTCGAAGACCCTCTGATCCTTATCCACGAAAAGAAAATCAGCGCAATGAAGGACCTGCTGCCGCTGCTCGAGCAGATTGCCAAGTCCGGCAAGCCGCTGCTTATCATTGCGGAAGAAGTTGAGGGCGAAGCGCTGGCCACTCTAGTGGTCAACAAACTGCGCGGAACGCTCCAGTGCTGTGCGGTGAAGGCCCCGGGGTTCGGTGACCGGCGCAAAGCCATGCTGGAAGACATCGCTGTGCTGACGGGAGGCAAGGCCATCACCGAGGACCTTGGGATTAAGCTTGAGAACATCAAGCTCGAAGATCTCGGCAAGGCCCACAAGGTCACTGTGGATAAGGACAACACGACCATTGTTGAGGGCGCGGGTAAGACAAGCGCCATCGAAGGACGCGTCAAGCAAATTCGGACGCAGATCGAAGAGACTACTTCCGACTACGACCGGGAAAAGCTACAGGAACGCCTGGCCAAGCTGGTAGGGGGAGTCGCCCAGATCAAGGTGGGTGCCGCGACCGAAACCGAAATGAAGGAGAAAAAGGCCCGCGTCGAGGACGCCATGCACGCCACCAAGGCTGCCGTGGAGGAAGGCATCGTTGCAGGCGGCGGGGTCGCTCTTGTCCGCTGCATCTCTGCACTGGAGAAGTTGAAGGCCGAGGAAGACGAGCAGATCGGCATTAACATCGTAAGACGGGCACTCGAAGAACCGCTGCGGATGATCGCTTCCAATGCGGGATGGGAAGGCGCCGTGGTAGTGGAGAAAGTAAGGTCAAACTCCAATCCCAACTTCGGCTTTGATGCGCAGACGGAGACGTTCGGCGACTTAGTCGAAGCCGGCGTGATCGACCCTACCAAGGTCACCCGAACTGCTCTTCAGAACGCTGCTTCCATCGCCTCGCTGCTGCTCACAACCGAGGCGCTGGTCAGTGAGATTCCGAAAGAGGAAGAGAAGGCTCCTGCCGGGCCTCCGGGTGGAGGCATGTACTAAGCTGACGACCGTTCAATTGTGAAGGGACCCTCTCCAAACGCGAAGAAGCCAAGCCCCGGACGATCAAAATTCTCACAAGCAAGAATTGATTGTTTCCGCCGGACGCTCGACTGTCTGTCGAGCGCCCGGCAGTTCCGGGTCTTTGCGAACGTCGCTAACCTCAGTCACCCTGCGGGCTCCTTCGGTCAACGCCCACAGGGGCTACTTACTTTGCCTTGACAGAAGCCTGCCGATCCCTTCCCGGAAGGCCTGCTCATCAGTCAGAAGGCTGATAACGAGGTGGCCATCGTCGGGAAAATCGTAAAAATGTCCGGGGTGAACCAACACACCGTCCTCCGCCAGCAGATCCACAGCCCAATCCTCGTCGCTCACCCTTTCAGGCACTTTCAAAACCGCGTACCAGCCACCCTCGGCTTTGAGACATTGGCTGCCCGGACAGGAGGCTGCTTGCCGCTCCAGCCAGCTCAAATTGGCACGCAAGCGCTCCAGGATTCGGGGCTGGACCGTCTTTCGAAACTCCAGAAGGGCGGGAAGAGCATGGGCAATCGGCGCACTCACAGAAAGGTAGGTATCGGCAATCACTTCCAGCCGTTCAAGCGCCGTCTTCGTTTCATCTTCCGGACCGCGTACCACCAGCCAGCCAAGCTTCATCTGGGGCAGGGCTGAGATTTTTGACAACCCGCTTAGCGTGAAGGTCAGAACCGGCGAATCTGCAGCATGGGAAAACATGGGGCCTTTGCCAACCTCAAGGACATAGTCAGCAAAAACTTCGTCGGCAATCAAAGCGGCCTGGTTCTGCCGGCAACACTCGACAAGGAATCCTAGTTCTGCCGGTTTGACGAATGATCCCGTGGGATTGTTGGGGTGCACCACGATCATGGCCTTTGCCCCGGCCGCCCAGCCATCGCGCACGGCATCCAGGTCCATGCGCCATCCGTCCTGGTATTGCAGCGGGTACGATAAAACTTCAAGGTCATTGATGCCGGCGAGAAAATCGAAAAGGGGGTAGCTTGGCTGTGGGACAAGCACCTTGTCACCGGGGTCCGCCAGAAGCCGAAATATGTAGGTGTAGGCTTCGCTGGTGCTGGTGGTGAGGAAGATCTGTTCCGGCGCAACTCTGACGCCACGGTCCGCGTAATATTCGCAAACGGCCTGGCGCGCGACAAGCAGCCCGCGGGGGTCAGGTTCGTAGACCAGGGCTTGCGGGTCCTGAAGCGACTGGAGAATTTCAGGGTCGGGTCTAAAACCGCAACGGGTGGGGTTCGATTCAGTAAGGTCAAGGACTGGCAGGCCCTGCCGACGGCGCTCATCGAGCTGCCGCGTCAAACGGTTCGGTGCCAGAAGCCAGTCTGTGCGCGATGAGAACATGGTCCCTATGCCGCAGGTTCACGCAGACTGAAGCAACCCCTGACTCCCCCGTCATTTGCTGTCAGCAGTTGACGGTCCCCTCCCGGGAACCGCGATCGACGGGGCCGCTCCGTTTTTCCTTGCCTCTCCGGATGCCGCCGGGTTTTGCTGGGCGGCACACCCGGTCAGGCCGTTTCCTTGATCACTTTAAACAGGCCCATCAGTGATTCGCGAGTGCTCTCCACCTTGTTTCCGTCGGGACGCCTGTAGTGAGTTTCAAGGGACATGTCGCCTTCAAACTTGTCCCGGCGGAGCGTCTCAAATTGTCCCTTCCAGTCGATAAAGCCGCCGCCGACGGGCGCCCATAGCAGCTTGCCGCCCGGGCCCTTCTTGACGTCTTTAAGATGCATATGCGGAAACATGCCCTTCACATGATTGTACCCGTCGGGAAAGGGAACCTCGTGCAGCATAGCTGCATTGGCCGGGTCCCAGTTGCCGCGCAGGTTGGGCGAATTGACATCGCGAAGAATCCGGCCTAGCTCTTTGCCCGTCCCGATGTTGCATTCATGCTCGTTTTCAAGAATCAGCACAATGTCATTCTCACCCGCCAGCTTGGCTGCCCTGGCCAGCCGGTCGCGCACGAAGGGATAGGCTTTTTCCGGCTCCGCCACGCGCCAGTAGCTGAAAACGCGCACCTTGCGCGTGCCGAAAAATTTGGCCAGCTTGAACGACTGGTGCAGGAGATGGTCTGAATCCTGCTCCGTGAAGTCGGCCCGGAACGTGTCACGCTTCTCCTTGCGCGCAGGCATTTGAGGCAGGTTGTACTTGAAAACGGGCGATCCGATGTTGGTCACCTTCAGGTGATGCTTCTGCACCAGGGCCTTGGCCCGGTCCAGTTCCGGCTGCGACATGTTCATGATGTTTTTCCGCCACATTTCGCGCAGCTCGCAGTAGCCGAGATCGTAGTGCGAGATAAAGTCCAGCGCCTCCTCAAAGTTCTCGGTGATTTCGTCGGTGATAATCCCCAGTTTCCAGCCCATAGCTCTCGAAGCCCCAGCAGCTTTCAAGTATGCCACACTCGGACAGGCCGCCAGTGTAGCACCCAGGAAGCCCCGGCGAGTCCATTTGTTTCCCATTGATACTCCCTCCACGGGATAAACGTTTGAACTTTAAACGACCGTGCCATATTACCCCAAATGTCCCCTTTTGCAACAACCGGGTTGATCAGGCTCGCGGATTTCCATCAGCGGCTCCTTGCCAACACCTCCGCGTTCCAGTGCATAGTTTTCCCCGGGAAGCAGCCGGTCAAAACTCAGAACAGCCCATGGAATGTGAAGGTTATCACGCTTTTGCTTCGTCTCCGTCTGGTTGTTCAGTCGCGAAAATCCGGCAGGGTGCAAGATTGAAAACTGGCCTACGATGGTAGCCTTGCACTTCCGGACCCAGGTTGCTCCACCGAAATTTCAAAAATTGCTCTTTTGCCGCCGCATGGGATTACAATGGCTGTTTATTGTTTCAGCAACGAAATCATATTGACGGGGAGGGAATGTTCATGCGATTTTTGCGCGCCTTGTTTGTTGTTGCGCTGATGGGGTCCACTTCGGTCTGTTTCGGGCAGCAGATGCCCGAAGGCCGCCTGATGCGTTTTCCGGACGTTTATAAGAACAAGGTTGTCTTCAGCTATGCCGGCGACCTGTGGCTCGCCACCACTTCCGGAGGCATCGCCCGGCGGATCACCACCAGCCCCGGCCTGGAACTCTTCCCCAAGTTTTCACCCGACGGCAAATGGATCGCCTTCACGGCGCAATATGACGGCAACTTCAACGTCTACGTGATGCCGAGCGAAGGCGGCCAGCCGCGTCAGTTGACTTATCTGCCCGACGTTGCCGGCGTGCCGGAACGCATGGGCCCGAACAATGAAGTCATCAACTGGTATCCCGACAGCAAGCGCATCCTTTTCCTTTCGCGCCGCTCGACTTTCAACACCTGGTTCGGTCAGCTTTACACCGTCAGCATTGACGGCGGCCTTCCTGTACGTTTCCCGCTGCCCAAAGGCGGACTGACCACCTTTTCGCCCGACGGAACAAAGATTGTTTACAACCGGATCTTTCGCAACTTCCGCACATGGACGCGATACACGGGCGGCATGGCGCAGGACCTGTGGCTCTATGACCTGAAAGCCAACACCATCGAGCGCTTGACGCATTACGTGGGGACCGACACG
>JAJYJL010000542.1 GCA_021789565.1 Acidobacteriota bacterium | reverse complement strand
CGTATGGATAAGTGAAGGGTGAAGAGGCAGGAAGATGACACACCTGGAACTCGAAAACCTGGCAAGTGATTACCTGGAAGGGCTGCTGGAAGCGGGCCGCCACGCCGAGGTGGAAGCTCACCTGGCCGGCTGCGCCACCTGTCGAGAGCTCCTGGCAGACGTCCAGGGGGCCGTCCAGGCATGCCGGTCAGCCAAAGAAGTTTTGCCTCCACCATGGCTGGTCACCCGGATCCGGCTGGCGACCCTCGGCGAGCCGCGCACCGGCATCGCGGAACAGGTTAACGCCCTGCTGCGCGCCATTCGCCAGCCGCGGATTGCCTACGCCGTAGCGATGACCGTTTTCTCGCTTTCCCTTATCGTCAACATCGTGGGTATCAATTTGCGCAGGTTTAATGTACAGGATCTGAACCCGACTACGTGGGTCTACCGCGCCAACCGGGCAGGACACCTGCTCTATGCCCGCGCTGAAAAATTCTATGCTGACCTCCGGATCGTTTACGAAATCGAATCCCGATTCCGGAACGTCCGCAAAGAGCCCTCCAATGAGGAAAAGCAGAACAGCAAGCCCAACCCTGCGGCGGAACCGCCTTCAAGCACTGCAAACCGCGGAAGGTTGCAAATGGCAGCCGCTGAGGGCAGCAGCACCGGGCAATACGCTCAACTGGAGCCAGGAGTAAAGACCCATGAAATGCGCTAATCATCCGCTCAACGACTCAGTCGCCTACTGCGCACAATGCGGCCGGCCACTTTGCGACACCTGCCGGCGTGAAGTGAAAGGCACCTCGTACTGCGAGACATGCCTGGCTGCCAAGCTCCAGTCGCCGTTGTGGAGTTCGGGAACGCAGCACGCCGGGGCGGCTCCGGGCGTTGCACTGGCGCTGGGCTTTATTCCAGGAGTGGGCGCCATTTACAACGGCCAGATCATGAAGGCCATGGTGCAGGTGCTGCTCTTTGGCTCACTAATAGCCCTCGCCAACCGCGTAGGCGGTCCGATGGGACCCATTTTCGGACTGGCCGCCGCAGCGTTCTATTTTTACATGGTGATTGACTCCTACCAGACGGCGAAAGCCAAGCAGACGGGCGTGCCACCGCCGGAATGGTTCGGAGTCAGCGATATGAAGCTGGATGCGCCGCTGGGTGCTGTGATATTGATCGGGCTGGGCGTGATGTTTCTGCTTGACAACCTCGGAGTCCCAATTTTTTCGCAAATCGGAAAATTCTGGCCCGTGCTGCTGATCGCGCTCGGCATTGCCCTGATTCAGAAGCGCCTGCGTGACGGCAAGCCTGTGCCACCGCCAGGCCACGGTCCGGTCGAGACACACACAGAGGAAAACCCTCCCAAGGGTTTATAAGGGAGCCAGAAATAATGAACAAAGACATCAGGAAACACGCTTACAGCTCTCAGCAGAATGTGGAAAGGAAAACGAAATGGAAAATCTACCCGGAGTGATCGCTCTCCTGCTTCCTGTCGCGGCGATTTTGATGCCCATTGGAGTCGTGTGGATTGTTTTCTGGTATAAGGCAAGACAACGCGAAATGGAGATGCACGAATCGCTTAAAATGCGCGAATTCGAACATCTTCAACGCCTGAGAGAATTAGACCTTGAAATTGAGAAGACAAAGGCGCGTGGTTCCGAAAAAACACAATGAGCACAGCAGCGATAGAGGGGATGGCGACAGAGCAGCAGTCGCCCGAAGAGATTCTACGGATCAACAACAACCCGAACAGGACAAGGTAATCTGATGACAACCGAACTCAATTCCAACCAGGACCGCTATGAAGCTCGCTATAACCAACGCGCGCACAGATACAGCCTGACGGGTCCGATTATACTCATTGCCCTCGGAGCAATGTTTCTGCTGGGGCAGTTTGTCCCAGCCTGGGGAGTGAGCAAGACCTGGCCGATTCTTCTGATTGTGATTGGGCTTGCCAAGCTGGTGGAGTCAGCGCGGCCGGGAAGATCAACGCCGCCACGCTAGCGGCCTTGTGGGTCGTTTGCAAGGGGAGGATCAATATGAGCGCGTACCGACATCACCGAGGTTCCATCTTCTGGGCGCTGACCTTAATTGGAATCGGGGCCCTGTTCCTCTATCAGAATTTCAATCCCGACGTCCGTCCCTGGCATGTGATCGCAAAATACTGGCCGATCCTGATCATCTTCTGGGGAATATCGAAACTGATTGATTACTTCCACGCCAGAAGCCATCCGGAAACCGCTGCTGCATCGCTGTTCTCAGCCGGAGAAGTGATTTCCCTGATTATCATCCTCGTGATTGGAACGGTTATTTCAAAAACAGTCCTGCGGCCCTGGGGCGACTGGCCTTCTGTGATGGGAATGTCCGACCAACAGTTCGCCGAAATCTTCTTTAACTCGTATACGTTTACGCGGAACGTCTCCCAGGACGTCAAAGGCAGCCCGCACATCCTGATTGTCAACCGCCGGGGCAGTGTCGATATTCGCGGGTCCGATGAGCAGAAAATCGGAGCGGTCATTCAGGAAACCATCTGGGCTGAAAACGAATCCGCTGCGAGCAAAATTGCTGACCAATTGCAATTCCAGATCTCGCAGAACGGAGGCCAGTACGAACTCTCCTCCAATCGAGACTCCCTCCCACACGGTGGCAAAGCCATCAGGCTCGATATGGTTATCCGCGTACCGCAATCTACCACAGCCGACGTTACAGACGACGATGGCGACGTCAGCGTCAGCAACATGAAAGGCGATCAGACACTCACGACGCGCAGCGGCAACGTGCGCGCCAGCGACATCGAAGGCGTGTTGCGCGTGCATCAGTCGGGGGGTGCCACATCGGCCAGGCAAATCGACGGCAGCGTTGAAATCGAAGGCCGGGGGGGCGATATCGCCGTTCAAAATGTTACGGGGTCAGTGACAGTTGAAGGCAACTTCTCCGGTTCCACGAGCTTTCAGAACGTTGCGCAGACCCTGCGATTCAACTCTTCACGAACCAGCCTGACCACGCAAAAGCTTGCCGGCATTCTCTCCATGGACATGTCCAACCTGACAGCCAAGAGCGTCGACGGACCTTTCGAGCTATCAACACGAGACAAGGACATCCTGGTTGAGAACTTCAAATACAACGTCAAGATCGTGAACACCAACGGCGATGTCCACCTTCAGACGGCAACTCCGCCCACACATCCCATCGAGGTCGATCTCCAAAAAGGCGACATTACCCTCTCGCTGCCACCAGCGTCGAACTTTCAGATCAACGCCGTGTCTCAAAACGGCGATGTCAGCTGTGACTTCCCGGGATTGAACGTCTCAAAAGAACCACCTATGCCTGCCATCACCGGCACCTATGGAAAGGACGGACCGATGATCAAGCTTTCTTCATCTTACGGCGGCATTCACGTCCTGCGCACACAGCCTGGGACATCCTCTGCACCCGCCTCGACCGCAGGACACAGAGTGAATCATCACCACGCACATGAGAAGATAGTCACGTTCACAAAGCCGGGCCACTCCCCGATAGTATAAGGAACGAAGGCGCCGCGCTTCTCGTCAGCCGGAGCGCACTTGTTACTCCGACGCCCGGGCAAGAGTCTCGAAAAATGATGGGAAAGAGATCCTGACGCAGTCGCTGTCATCGATCGTAGTGACACCGTCAGCAACCAGACCGGCAATGCTGAACGCCATCGCGATCCTGTGGTCACCGTAGCTTGAAATTTCAGCACCTTGCAAGCGATGTTTTCCGGCAATCCTCATTCCGTCCGGAAATTCCTCGACCTCAGCCCCCATCCTTCGAAGATTGTCCGCCACAGCAGCGATGCGGTCGCTCTCCTTTACACGCAGTTCCTGAGCCCCCCGGAAGGTGAGTCCATCCTCCGTTTGTGTGCCCAAAACGGCCAGAATGGGCAGTTCATCAATAAGCCCGGGAACCAGCTCCACGGGAATCTCACCGCCACGCATCGTGCCCGCTTGCACTCGAACCGTCCCCACCAACTCTCCGTTGCGGCTTTCGCAATTCGGCACACTGATATTCCCACCAATCGAACGCAGGAAGTCCATTATCGCGGTCCGCGTGGGATTCAAGCCGACGTCGTGAAATGTGAGGTCGGATCCAGATACCAGCAACCCCGCCACGAGGAAAAATGCAGCGGACGAAATGTCGCCCGGCACGGTCAGTTCCTGAGCACGCAGCTCACTGCGGCCGCGAACGCTAATAGTCGGGCCCTCGTGGCCAACTTCCACCCCAAACTGTTTGAGAGCAATTTCGCTGTGGTCCCGAGTCGCATGAGGTTCAACCACTTCCGTTATGCCCCTGGCGTAAAGGCCGGCAAAAAGCACGGCGGTCTTCACCTGCGCGCTGGCTACCGGCAGTTCGTAACGAATGGGGACAAGATTCCCGCCCTCAATGATAAGAGGTGGAAGCCCGCCCTCCGACGACTGGATCCGGGCCCCCATACGCGTAAGAGGCGCAATAATGCGCTTCATCGGACGGCGCGACAGTGAAGCGTCGCCGCCAATAACCGTTCGGAACGGCTGGCCGGAAAGTATTCCAGAAAGCATGCGGATGGTCGAACCTGAGTTGCCGGCATCCAGCGCCTCCGAGGAAGCCTTCAGTCCGTCGAGCCCCACGCCGTCAATGGTAACATCGCTTCCCTCCCGATTGACCCTGACTCCCAGCTTCTTCAGGCAATCAAGCGTGCTTTGGCAATCAGCGCTTTCCGCAAACGAATGGATTTTGCTTGTGCCTTGCGCAATAGCGGCCAGCATGGCGTAACGGTGCGAGATGGACTTGTCTCCGGGCATGCGGAGCGAGCCTGACAGCCGTTTTGCGCGAGTAATGCTCTTTGTTGTGATTGTCGAACTCACCAGTATTTTCCTTTTCCCTCATTCAACGGTCAGAAGAATCTTTCCGGTTGTCTGCCGGGCTTCCATTCTGCGATGGGCCTCGGCCGCCTGTTCCAGCGGAAGTTTCAGTCCGACCCGCAGGTGTATCTTCCCGTTTGAAATCCATTCGAGGACCTGCCGCACACCACGTTGGGCAATTGCGGGAGTCCTGCTGACAGTAAACAACCAGAAAGCACTCACCTTCAACGAGCGCGCGTAGAGGCTGCCGACATCTATAGGTTCCGGCTTTCCGCTGGCACCACCGTAGCTGATCAGATGGCCAAAGGGCGCAAGCGACGCGAGGCTGCCATGGAGCGTTGCTTTGCCCACAGAGTCTAGTACGATGTCTACACCACACTGGTTGGTCAACTGAGCGACACTTTGCGCAAAATCGGTCCGATTGTAGAGGATGACGTCGTCGGCTCCAGCTTCTTCAACAATCTTCGCTTTTTCCGCGGTGGATGTGGTCCCGATCACGCGGGCCCCGCCCAATTTTGCCATCTGAACGACCAGCAGCCCTACGCCACCCGCGGCGGCGTGTACCAGAACGGTGCGGCCAGGCGAGACACGGTCGGCCGTATAGAGCATGTGATAGGCCGTCAACGCCTGGACAGGAAACGCGGCGCCTTGTTCAAAAGTAATATTGTCCGGCAGTCCGATCAACTGTGAGTGGGACGCGGTGACGTATTCGGCATAACAATGCTCGCCAAGGACCACTACTCGCTGGCCGACCAGATTGCGGTCAGTTTCATCACCTGCCTCCACCACCACGCCCGCCGCCTCAAACCCGGGCGTTTCAGGAAGCTTGGGTTGTGCGAGGTAGGCGCCGCGCCGCAACAACGTGTCGGCAAAATTCACTCCAATGGTGTGGATCCGAACCAGAACCTTGTTGGGGGCCATTCTGGGCCGCTCCACATCTTCATATCGCAAAACCTCGGGGCCGCCGATTTCGTGAAACCTGATTGTTTTCATAGCACTGGAGTCCACATTCGCGTTGAATTTAAAATCGTCTGATAAAATAATCGTCCGGCTTGGCAGGGCGCAATCGCAAAACCTAAACGCATGAGTAGTATAGCAGGAACGGAGGACGCTTCCGGCCGGCTTTTTTAAAGTACTCGGCCACGTCTTGGCAAAATCCGAAATGCCGCATCAATCGACGCTCACGCAGGCCCGCCTGAGTAAGCCACACGCAACAGTTACAACATGTGGTTCACTACGCATGGCAACTTGATGTTCGGCTTTTAGGAACAATTTGCCGACGGCAACGATGATAGAATCCATAAGAACATGCCATCTGCAGAACATCCCTTTGTTTCCATCATCCTATGCACCCGAGGCGTAAGGGCGACGCTTCTCCCGTGCC
>JAJYJL010000541.1:5652-6229 GCA_021789565.1 Acidobacteriota bacterium | reverse complement strand
CCTTTTGACGGTGAAGGCATGCCTCGGCAGCGTGTGAGCCTGGTGGAAAAAGGCACCGTGAAGAACCTGGTCTATGCACGGGCCACGGCCCGGAAACTGGGAAAAGAGCCGACCGGCCACGGTTTCCAGCTTCCCAATGAGTACGGCGAAGCGCCCATGAATATCGTCATGGACGGTGGCAGGTCGAGCATCGAGGAGATGATCCGCGCAACTCCCCGCGGCCTTTTGGTGACGCGCCTGTGGTATATCCGGGAAGTTGATCCTTATCAGAAAATCCTGACGGGCATGACCCGCGACGGGACGTTTTGGGTGGAAGACGGCGAGGTTCGCCATGGGATCAAGAACCTGCGCTTCAACCAAAGCCTGATTGAAATGCTGGGACAGGTTGAAATGATGGGACCTCCGCAACGCACCGCCGGGGAAGAATCCTTTGAGATGGTTGTTCCAGCCATGAAGGTCGGAGAGTTCAATTTCTCCTCAGTGACGAAGTACTGACCGGGTTTGAGCGGTGCGAGCCTCTCGGACCCTGCAATCCGAAGCCGCCGCGCTTGCCTCGAAGCATGCGGCACCTCGGCAA
>JAJYJL010000541.1:0-5642 GCA_021789565.1 Acidobacteriota bacterium | reverse complement strand
CTATCGTCTAGGGGTTAGGACGTCAGATTCTCAATCTGGAGACCCGGGTTCGATTCCCGGTAGCGCTACCAAACTCTGAGTAACCAAGCTAGGGCGCGTTCCCACAGTTCCGCTTCTGAATGTGCATCGCTTTTCCTATTTCCGTCTTCTGCTTTTAAGGTCAATCCCCCAGGCGCATCCGGTACTTGAACAAACGAAATCGTGGAATCACCCAATTGCTTCCCAAGGGTTTGTGACATACGCTTGCAGGCAATCAGTGGTATTTCGGAGTAGGATTTCACGGCGGCTGGTTTCGAGGGGAACCCTTGCGAAAGGGGCATCGCCGCATCCACGATAGCCGGGGGATCTGTAGGTAGGCCGATGCGTAACAGCGCGCCCCGGAGGCGGTCTTGTGCAAGGCGGCTTATGCCGGTCCCACTCGCAGTCGAAAGGATTAGGTAGGGCTTCACCTGTGACCGCGGTTATGGCCGAAAGGATTGCTTTCAGTGACCGATTTCTACAAAACTACCCGCAGAGCTGCATCCCAAGATGGAGAGCTCTTCCTAAGAACAATTACGATTAGAGCCGAAGGCTTTTTGAAAATGCGCAAATTGTTGCACTATGCGGCGGCGATTTCATTCCTGCTGAGTGCGGTGGCTGGAAGCCCATCGCAATCTTTCCCTCGCGCAAAAGAGCAAGCAAGATACCGTGAAGGCATCGTGCTGATGGCGTTCCAAAACGGCGTCTCGTCCGCACGCGAGCAGAGGATTTTATCCAGCGCTGGAGCGCAGGAAATAAAAAGAATTGGTGTGGGCGTTCACGTATTAAGCGTGGGCCGGGGCCGCGTCTTCAGGGCGGTTCAAATACTGAAGGCGCATCGCGAGGTTCGCTACGCGGAGCCCGATTACGTTGAAACCGTGGCCGGAGGCTCGGCGCCCGACGACACTTTTTTCGGGAGCCAGTGGGCCATTGAGAATACGGGGCAGGCGGTGAACGGCGTTACCGGAACCGCCGGGGCCGATGAGCGGGCGCGGGCGGCGTGGGGTCTCACCACCGGAACAAACTCCGTGGTGGTCGCCGTTCTCGACACCGGAGTGCAATATTCCCACCCTGACCTGGCGGTCAATATGTGGAACAACCCTGGAGGGATTGGCGGTTGTCCGTCCGGCACCCACGGCTACAACATCCTCAGCGGCAATTGCGACCCAATGGACGATGACACAGCTTATAGCGGGCATGGCACGCACGTAGCAGGCATTATCGGCGCTGTCGGCAATAACGCGGCCGGCGTAGCGGGAGTGAACTGGAGCACCAGCCTCATGGCCGTCAAGTGGGTGGATAGCAGTGGTAACGGCAACACCAGCGACCTGATCGCCGCGATGGACTGGGTGGTAAAGGCCAAGCAGGCCGGCGTGAACGTGCGAATCGTGAACGATTCCCAAACATGGTCGGGCACCGCATTCTCGCAAGCGCTGTCGGACGAAATCGACCTGCTGGGGTCGAACGATATCTTGCTGGTTACTGCGGCGGGCAATACGGCCCAGGATAATGACACGACTCCCCGTTATCCGTGTTCTTACAATCGGCCGAATATGCTCTGTGTTGCTGCAACCGATCAGAATGACAATCCCTGGAGTTCCTCGGATTATGGACCGACGACCGTTGAACTGGCTGCACCCGGTGTGAACATCTATTCAACTTTGCGGCAAAGCAACTATGGCTACATCAGCGGGTGCTCCATGTCGGCGGCAGAGGTGTCAGGTGCGGCTGCTTTGATTTTGTCGCAAGGGTATCAGTCGGTGAGCGATTTAAGGGCAGATATCTTGAATAACGTCGATGTACTCAGTTCTTTGAACGGATTCGTGGGTACCAGTGGACGGCTCGACGTCTGCAAGGCCGTGCCGGGATGCAGCGCGGCTGTGACCGGAACGCCCGCAAATACGGCGCCGCCGCTGGTTATGGGACTTGCCCAGATTGGTTCGCTCCTGGGCGCATCAACGGGCACTTGGTCAGGGGTCCCGACGAATTACAGCTATCAGTGGTATCGTTGCGACAACAGCGGCTCGAACTGCTCCTCGATCGTGGGCGGCAACTCCCAGACCTATGCGTTGCTGGCTGGCGCCGATGCGGGTGCAACGCTCCGCGTGACGGTGACCGCCTCCAATCCATCGGGTTCTTCTTCGGCGCAGTCCGGCGCGAGTGCGGTGGTCACGCAAAGTTCATCTCCTTTCGGTATTAATTCGACGATCATGGATGGCGACACCATCGGCGGGAGTTTGCAGTGGCAGGCGTCTCCCACTCCATCGGTAAATTTTGTCCAATTCTACATCGACGGAGCGCTGAGCCAGACGTCCTCTTCTTCGCCCTACGTTTACAATAGCGGAACAACTGGTGTGCTTGATACCACGGCCCTCTCAAACGGAACGCATGTGCTCGGCATCAGGGCATTATCAACCGATAACCGCACGTACGGTTTCTATGGCGCTACGGTGTTAGTGGCAAATTCAGTTACGATCACCAGCAGTTCGTTGCCGAATGGGACCGAAAATGCGGCTTACAATGCGACGCTCGCCGCGACAGCCGGCACAGCTCCTTATACGTGGTCGATCGTTTCAGGCGGTTTGCCTGCCGGGCTGGGGCTGGCGGCTACCACGGGCGTGGTTTCCGGCACGCCAACTGGAACGGGTACAAGCAGTTTCACCGTGCAAGTCAGCGATGCCAGCGCTCAAACCGCCACGAAAGCCTTAAGCATCACAGTGAATCCACCCCCGCCCTCCATTACCACCAGTACTTTCCTCGACGGCACCGAGGATATAGCTTACAATGCGATGCTGGCTGCCAGTGGCGGAACAACACCTTATACGTGGTCGATCGTTTCAGGCGGTTTGCCTGCCGGGCTGACCCTGGCTTCCAGCACGGGTGTGATCTCTGGCACGGCCACCGGAACGGGGACAAGCAATTTCACCGTGCAAGTCAGCGACGCCAATTCCCAAACCGCTACGAAGGCCTTAAGTATTACCGTAAATGCGTCGCAGCCGAGCATAACTACCAGTTCTTTGCCTGATGGCACCGAGAACACAGCCTATAGCGCGACGCTGGCTGCCACCGGCGGAACAGCTCCTTATACATGGTCGATCACTTCGGGTAGCCTGCCTTCCGGGTTGATCCTGGCTTCCGCCACGGGCGTAATTTCCGGCACGCCCACGGGAACGGGGACAAGCAATTTCACCGTGCAAGTCAGCGACGGCAATTCCCAAACGGCTACGAAGGCCTTAAGTATTACCGTAAATGCGTCGCAGCCGGTCATTACCACCAGTTCTTTGCCCAACGGCATTCAGAATGTCGCTTACAGCGCTGCGCTGTCTGCCACCAGTGGCACACCGCCCTACACATGGTCGATCACTTCGGGCAGCTTGCCTTCCGGATTGACCGTGGCCCCCAGCACGGGCGTGGTCTCCGGCACGCCCACGGGCATGGGTAAAAGCAACTTCACCGTGCAGATAAGTGATGCCAATTCGCAGACCGCCACGCAGGCCCTTAGCATCGCGGTTAGAAAACATTAGACAAGGTTTTCCTGGTGAACTTATGTAGCTCTTGCCGGAAGCATTCTCCCCTCGTAAACGCGACGGGCAAGCAAGGCCAAGACGCAGCGGTCGCGCGACCGTCGTTTAACGCGCGTCCCTCCCGAAGTGGTTAAGTTCACTTCGTTGACTCCCAGGCGCGAATCCCTTAAACTACAGAAGGTAAATCTAAGTTCAGGCGAAGATAATGATTGCAGAACAATTGAAAGCTTATTCGGAAGGATTGAAGAAGTCCCTGGATTCCGTGCCGGTGGACAAATTTGAAGAGTTGGTGCAACTGGTGGAGTCCTCCATCAAGGAGGGGCGGCAGGTCTTTGTGATGGGGAACGGCGGCAGCGGGTCAACCGCCTCACACATGGTCTGTGATTTGAACAAGGGAGTTTCCTTTGGGCTCGAAAAGCGCCTGAGGGTCATTTGTTTGAATGATAATGTGGCGACGATTCTGGCCTATGCCAACGACGTTTCTTACGACGAGGTTTTTGTTGAACAATTAAAAAATTTCCTCCGGCCCGGGGATGTTGTCATCGGGATTTCGGGCAGCGGGAATTCGCTGAATGTTCTGAAGGCCATTCGGTATGCGAACGAAGCGGGCGGCCATACGGTCGGCCTAACGGGATTTGACGGCGGAAAGCTGGCGAAGGAAGTAAAGACCTCTTTGTGGGCGAACGTCCACGATATGCAGAAAGCCGAGGACGTTCATATGATTCTCTTCCATGTGCTGATGCAGGTTCTTTACGAGCGGCTCCATGCCTCCGCTCAATCCGCACGAGCCTGATGTAGAAAATCTTCGAAAATTGTTGATCGGTGCGCGCCTTAAAATCCCATTGCTACACACAGGGCTGCGATATCTCCGATCTGTTCGCCCAAACTTGCGGGCACAATCCGGCATACGTCTGCTGCTAACGCCTCACGCTTGACAATTTTTCGGGCGGGCACAAGGAGGGTCTCCCCCAACCGCATGGCTAACCCTCCTATAACGATGCGGTCCGGATTAAAGATATCGACAAGGATCGCCAGCACTTCCCCGAGCCTCCGGCCCGTCGACTGAATGATCTGCCTGGCCAAAGGGTCGCCTTGCTGGGCCGCCAGGCCAACATCACGAGCGGTAATCGTGTGCTGACTCTTCAGACACGCAGTCAGCAAGGTTTTCTTTCCCTTCCGCCTTGCCAATTCCACCCGGCGCAGGGCCACTTGCGCCATGCCGCCGCCGCTCACCCATCCTTCAACGGATCCTGCCTTGTTGTATCCGATTGGACCGCGGCGAGTAAGGCGGACGTGCCCAATTTCCCCTGCCTGATCTGAAGTGCCGTGATAAAGGCGACCCTCGACAATCAGTCCTGCTCCAAAACCTGTTCCCATGGTTAGAAAGATCATATTGCGGCATCCGCGCCCCGCACCATAGCGGTGTTCAGCCACGGCTCCCGCATTGGCATCATTCTCGAGCTGGCAGCGAGTGTGAAATTCTTCTTCTAGTATCGAGGTAATCGGAACATTGATCCAAGTAGGAAGATTAGGCGGAGATTGAATGACGCCGGCATTATGATCCATGGGGCTGCCACAGCTCACGCCGATTCCGTGGAGGGCAGAATGCGACAATCGTTGTTCGCTCATGGTTTTGTTGATCGCGGCTTTGATCATTTTCAGGGCGCGTGCCGGGCCTTGGTCGGGCAGGGTAGGGAACTCCTTCCGCGCAAGGATTGAGGGAGGCGATGACGAAACTACAACGGCGGTTTTGGTTCCGCCAATATCGACTCCAACCCATACTTTATCTTTCATTACCAAACCCTCCTTACCGGGGATTCAGGCCTATCCTACATGCGGCGCCATTTTATTTTTCGAGAAGGTTGACCTCGCTGATTTCCCCACCTGTTGATGGGAATCGCAATGTTTTGATTTCAAGAGGACGAAAGTTGCCTTTCCATTCCTGACGAATAAACCCTAATTGCAGGGTGGCTGTTGTTGCACGGCCATCCGTTTCATAGCAGCGGAGGATCAAGTCGTTTCCGTCTTCAGCCTTCTTGAGAGCGGATACCGCCACATTGTCAGGATTAACGGACAACAACGAATCGGACAAGGGTTTGG
>JAJYJL010000540.1 GCA_021789565.1 Acidobacteriota bacterium | reverse complement strand
TGCCCGCCGATCACACGGCCGGCACGACCCCGGGCGTGTCAACTCCCGCAGCGATGGTTGCCGACAATGACTGGGCCCTGGGGCAGATCGTGGCGGGTCTTTCCAGGTCGCGCTTCTGGAAGAGCATGGCTATCTTCGTCGTCGAAGATGACGCCCAGTCCGGCATCGACCATGTGGACGGCCATCGCACGGTGGCTTTGGCCATCAGCCCATACATTCGCCGCGGGGCGGTGGATTCAACCTTTTACTCCCATCTGAGCATGGTGAAGACGATCGAAAAGATGCTGGGCCTCCCCACGCTTTCGATCTTTGACCTGATCGCCAACGACATGCGAAACAGCTTCCAGAACACTCCGGATTTCACTCCCTACACCGCCCTCAAACCGAAGCAATCGCTCTTCCAGGTGAATCCGCCTCTCAACGCCTTGCAGGGCGCGGCGCGCCGGGCGGCGCTGGCCTCAATGAAAATGAATTTCAGCGTGCCCGACGACGTGCCGAGCAACACGCTGAATCGAATTCTGTGGCATGAAGTTCGCGGCTGGCAAACTCCTTATCCGCAGGTAAAGCAAGCGGTCTTTGCGCCCTATGCCGTCAACTTCTCTGACCAGGAAAGAGAAACATCAGCCCGGTAGAGTGACCCGGTAAAGCCCGGCAGTGACTGATACCCCGGCCACGTGTGATGCCTGTCACTGTCTTTCAAGCCCTTGGAGGCTATCGTCGATAGTGCTCCAAGATGAATTTCCCCCTGAACCGCGCTATGATGGCGCCGAGAGGAAGCGTGACGGAGACTGCGCTAAAAGTCGGAACGCTCCGGATGCTGGAAGGCGCAAGCCTTGACCGGCTTTTCGGCGCCTTGAGCAAACGCGGCTATCGATTGCTCGGTCCGGCGGTGCGCGAAGGCGCCATCGTCTTTGACGAGATCAACTCGGCAGCCGACCTGCCGGCCGGATGGACGGACGAGCAGGAGGGCGGAACCTACCGCCTGAAGAAGCGCAGCGACGACGCGCTTTTCGGCTATGCCGTCGGCCCGCACTCCTGGAAGAAGTTCCTTCATCCTCCCGCCGAGCGCCTGTGGCAGGCTGACCGCAAGGGAAAAACTTTTGAGGTTACGGAAGAAAAGCCCGACACTCAGAAAACCGCCTTCATTGGCGTCCGCTCATGCGATTTGCACGCCATCGCCATCCAGGACAAGGTCTTTCTGAACGGCTATTACGTCGACCCTCTTTATAAAGCGAGGCGGGAGCGCGCCTTCATCGTTGCCGTCAATTGCGGCCAGGCCGGCGGAACCTGTTTCTGCGTTTCAATGGGCGCGGGGCCCAAGGCCGCGGCCGGGTTCGATCTTGCGCTTACGGAAGTCTGCGAGCCAGAGCGTCACTACTTTGTGGTCGAGGCCGGGACGGACCTGGGCGCCGAAATTCTGGCCGAGCTTCCGGGCCGCGAAGTGGAAGGCCGGGAAAAAGCCGCTGCTGAAGATACCGTCGCCAGCGCAGCCCAGCAAATGGGCCGCTACATGGACACAACCAACATCAAGGAACTGCTGTATCAAAACTACGCGCATCCGCGGTGGGACACCGTGGCCGCCCGCTGCCTCACCTGCGCCAACTGCACGATGGTTTGCCCCACCTGCTTCTGCACCACGGTCGAAGATGTTACAGACTTGCAAGGCGAGCACGCGGAGCGGTGGCAGAAGTGGGACTCCTGCTTTACCAAAGATTTTTCCTACATTCACGGCGGCAGCATCCGGGCCACCTCGAAGGCGCGTTACCGCCAGTGGATGACGCACAAGCTGGCAACGTGGTTCGACCAGTTTGGAACGTCGGGCTGCGTGGGCTGCGGGCGCTGCATCACCTGGTGCCCGGTGGCCATTGACATCACGGAGGAAGTCCGGGCGATCCGGCAAGCGCCCCAATCTCCAAAAAGTTCGCCCGTGGGAGACAAATATGGAAACTCTTGAACGCATTTTGGCCGAGCATCCCTTCTTCAAAGGCATGGATCAACGATACCTGGAACTGCTGACGGGTTGTGCCTCCAACGTCCGCTTTGAAGCGGGTGAATACATCTTTCGCGCTGAGGAAGAAGCCAATCAGTTTTACCTGATCCGCCAGGGCAAAGTGGCGCTGGAGGCGTTTGCGCCCGAACGCGGCCCGATCGTCATCCTGACGCTCGATCAGGGCGAAGTTCTCGGCTGGTCCTGGCTTTTCCCGCCCCACCGCTGGAGGTTCGACGCGCAGGCGGTTGAATTCACCCGCGCCATTGCGCTGGACGGCGCGTGCCTGCGCAAGAAAACCGAGGACAATCACGACATGGGATACGAATTCATGAAGCGGTTTTCTCAACTGATGGCAAGGGCCCTTCTGGCCACGAGGTTGCAGCTGCTCAATGTCTACGAACTCAACCCCTGAAACGATGATGGGTAGGGAACCCTCCGCTCCCATGCTTCCCCGTCCTTGCACGGTGCAGCGGGTGCGCCAGGAGACTTACGATACCTTTACGCTGGAGCTGGCTCCGGCCGCGGGCGGCGCCTTTCCCTTTGCTCCGGGCCAATTCAACATGCTCTACGCGTTCGGAGTAGGTGAAGTTGCCATTTCAATCTCCGGCGACCCAGGACGGCCAGAAAAGTTGGTGCATACGATTCGAGCCGTAGGCGCCACCACCAAGGCGCTGGGACATCTGCGGCGCGGTGACACGGTGGGCGTGCGGGGTCCTTTTGGCAGCGCTTGGCCGGCGGCCGCAGCCGCCGGGCGCGACCTCATCATCATTGCCGGAGGCATCGGGCTTGCGCCGTTGCGGCCCGTGGTTTACCACGTCCTCAGAAACCGCCAGAAATACGGCAACGTGGTTTTACTCTATGGAGCGCGGACGCCCGCAGACCTTTTGTATACCAAGGAACTCGAGCAATGGCGCGGGCGGTTCGACCTCGACGTTCAGGTCACCGTTGACCGCGCTTCGGCTTCCTGGCACGGGACGGTAGGCGTAGTCACGAATTTCATCCCGAGAGCGCGGTTTGATCCCTCCGAAACCGTGGCCATGATTTGCGGTCCGGAAATCATGATGCGCTTTGCCATCCAGGAAATTGAGGAAATGGAGGTGAACACGGACAACATCTATGTCTCCATGGAGCGCAACATGAAGTGCGCCGTGGGCTTCTGCGGCCATTGCCAGTTTGGCCCGGCCTTTATCTGCAAAGACGGGCCGGTCTTCTCTTACAACAGCATTAAAACGCTCCTGAATATCCGGGGGATTTAACCTTGGCCAAGAAACAGAAACCCAAGCTTGCGGTCTGGAAATTCGCCTCCTGCGACGGGTGCCAGTTGAGCTTGCTGGACTGTGAAGATCAACTACTTCCCCTTACTGAGCGGATTGATATTGCCAACTTCCCGGAGGCCTCGCGAGCGGTCGTGAAGGGCCCCTATGATTTGTCGCTGGTGGAGGGTTCAATCAGCACGCCTCACGACGCCGAACGCATCCATCAAGTGCGGCGCGCTTCCAAGTTTCTGGTGACGATCGGCGCCTGCGCCACGGCCGGCGGCATTCAGGCCCTGCGCAATTTTATCGACGTGAAGGATTTCATCTCCATTGTCTACGCGACTCCCGCCTACATTGACACCTTAAAGAAATCCACCCCCATTGCGGAGCACATCCGCGTGGATTTTGAGTTGCGCGGCTGCCCCATCAACAAAGAGCAGCTTGTGGAAGTGGTCAGCGCCTTTTTGCAGGGGCGCAAGCCGAACGTGCGTCCGCACAGCGTCTGCATGGAATGCAAGAGGCGCGGCGCGGTTTGTGTGATGGTGGCGCACGGAACGCCCTGTCTTGGGCCCGTCACGCACGCCGGTTGCGGCGCCCTTTGCCCCGCTTACCATCGCGGATGCTACGGCTGCTTTGGGCCGATGGAAACACCCAACACCCGGGAAATGAGCGCGGCGTGGGAGCGGCTTGGGGTAAAACAGAAGGACCTGGTACAGATCTACCGCAGCTTTAACGCTTACGCCGAACCCTTTTACTCCGAGAGCAGAATCCATGAAAGCAAAATCCATCAAGGTTGATTACCTGGCGCGCGTGGAAGGCGAAGGTGGCCTGTACATCAAGGTCAAAGACCGCCAGGTGGTTGGCGTCAAACTGAGGATTTTTGAGCCTCCGCGCTTTTTTGAGGCCTTCCTGCGCGGGCGCAGCTTCCGCGAAGCCCCCGATATTACGGCCCGCATCTGCGGCATCTGCCCGGTTGCCTATCAGATGAGCGCCGTCCATGCCATGGAGAATGCCTTTGACGTCAAGGTCGATGGCCCGCTCCGGGCGCTGCGCCGCCTGCTTTATTGCGGCGAGTGGATTGAAAGCCACGCGCTGCATATTTACATGCTTCACGCGCCGGACTTCCTGGGCTATGCGGACGCCATCCAGATGGCGAGAGATCACGGCGACGTGGTTCAGCAGGGCCTCAGCTTGAAGAAGGCGGGAAACGAACTGGTGGCGCTTGTGGGAGGCCGGGAAATCCATCCCATTAATGTCCGCGTGGGCGGATTTTACAAAGTGCCCGGCAAGCGTGAACTGGCTCCGATGGCCGAAAAACTGAAGCGGGCCCGCGATGTGGCGATTGAAACCGTGCGCTGGACCGCCAAGCTGCGTTTTCCGGAGTTTGAGCGCGACTACCTGTTTGTGGCGATGCGCCATCCGAATGAATACCCCTTCAACGAAGGCCATCTTGTTTCAAACCACGGGCTGGACATCGCCGCACGGGATTACGAAAAGCATTTTGCCGAGGAACACGTTGAGCATTCGCACGCCTTGCATTCCGTGTTGCGAGGCGCGGGACCGTATTTTGTGGGCCCGATGGCGCGCTACAGCCTGAACTTTGACCGGCTGTCTCCACTGGCGCAGGAGGCCGCCCGCCAGGCGGGGCTCGGCCCGGTGTGCCGCAACCCCTTCCAGAGCATCATCGTGCGAAGCGTCGAGACGCTCTATGCCTGCGATGAGGCGCTGCGCATTATCGACGAGTATGAAATGCCCGAGTCGCCGGCCGTGGAAGTACAGCCTCGCGCCGGCAGCGGATTCGGATGGAGCGAAGCTCCGCGCGGAACCCTCTATCACCGCTATCGCCTGGACGATCAGGGCGTCATTCTGGATGCGAAAATTGTTCCGCCTACATCGCAGAACCAGAAGGTCATTGAGCAGGACCTGCGGGAGTTTGTGCCCGAACGCCTTGATCTTCCCGCCGACAAGCTCCGCTGGCAGTGCGAACAGGCCATCCGTAACTACGACCCGTGCATTTCCTGCTCCACGCACTTTTTGAAGCTTGAGATCGACCGGGAATAAGATGCCGGAAAATGTTCCCGCTGATTCAGTGCTGGTGATCGGCATCGGCAACGCGTTCCGCCGAGACGATGCCGTGGGGCTGGAAGTGGCGCGACGACTCAGGGAACGGACGCCGGCCCATATCAAGGTTCTCGAACACGGCGGCGAAGGGGCTCGCCTGATGGAGGTGTGGCAGAAGGCTCGCGCCGTGATCCTTGTGGATGCCGCGCGTTCAGGAGCGGACCCCGGAACAATCCACCGCATCGACGGCAATCTTCATCCGCTCACTCGAAGCATGTTCGGCAACTCAACCCACGCCTTCAGCGTCGCGGAGGCCGTGGAACTCAGCCGGGTGCTCGGCCGGCTTCCTGCGCGTTTGGTCGTGTTCGGCGTTGAAGGCTCCGATTACGCGGCCGGAACCGAACTTTCCCCAGCCGTTCACCAAGCCGTCCCGCTGGTAGTGGAAGCGGTGCTCGCGGAAATCAACAAAATAGCCTGAAGCCGTTTGGCGGCCTCTTCAGCCTCGTTCTTGTGTTGGAGTCAAGCTGGGGACGGAATTGGCCACCGCTTGATTGGAAGCCTCTTCCGGTTCCGGAGCGGCAAGAGCGCGGCGGCTTTCCCGATAGGTGTACAGAACGCGGTGGACTACGGTCAGGTTTGAAAGGATCACAATCACCCAGAGCACCGGGGCCATCCGGTTAAAAGCAGCCCCGATAATGATCAACACCACGCGTTCGGCCCGCTCGAGGAAACCGACTTTGCAGGAAGGAATCAGGTTCTCGGCGCGCGCGCGTGTGTAGCTGGTCATCACCGAGCCGATCATGGCAGCCGCCACCAGCGTGACATAAGCGAAGCGGTTGATCCGTCCGTAATAAATCAGCAGGCCGATCAACAGAATCAGGTCGGAGTAGCGGTCGAGGACGGAATCGAAAAAACCGCCGAAC
>JAJYJL010000539.1 GCA_021789565.1 Acidobacteriota bacterium | reverse complement strand
GTATCGGCTATAGGGCCGACTGGTTTCTTGACCCCGCGCTGGGCGGTGTCTGCAACCATACGTCTCGACCCCATATGCTGCCAGACCTCCACCGCTACCTTTTCGCCGCCTGCTACTCTAGGGTATACGGTCGGTCACCAGAGTTGAATGATTTCCCACCCGCTTTGCATCCCCATCACAAGAACCTCACAGACGCGCTAAGCAAGGGGTATTTCGATGACCGCTTCCGCGTGCAGATGTCCAACCGGCCGGCGACAACGATCACCAGCCATATTGCAAAAGATGGTCACTACTTCATTCACTACGACGAGCACCAATGCCGTAGCCTCACCGTACGCGAAGCGGCGCGACTGCAGACGTTCCCTGATAACTACTGCTTCTGCGGGCCGAGAACACATCAGTACCGCCAAGTGGGCAACGCGGTGCCGCCGCTACTCGCGCGTCAGATTGCCGGATTGGTCAGAGAAATTCTCGTAGGAACCGCCACGGCTTCTGAACCACGGCTTCCGTCTGCACAGCTCCGGCAAGCCGCGCATCCTTGATTAATCGCTGGCTCAGTCCCACAAAACCGGCAGTAATATTGAAGAAACGATAAGCTGTCTGAGGAAATCAGCCAAGCGAACGACGCTCGGTGAACGGACTTTCAAACCAATTTCAACATTCTCATGAAGCCCGTGCAACGAATAATTTGCACTGGTAACCAAGGCAGTTTCTTTATCACAAATAAGCAGTTTGGCGTGAAGACTCCCCATTTCATCGGTCTCCTCGCCCTCCCAACTGTAAACGATAGGAGCAGGGCCAAGCCCCCACAGTCGCCGCAAGGCTGGCATTGCTTGCCGCATCCTGTTTCCGATGATCGTGACCCCTACGCCGCGTAGCCGCGCTTGTACCACCTGCCTGACAAACGCTGCCGCACCAACAGTGAACACGTACCCTACAACAACAATCTCGGTACGGGCTTCCTGAACCATTTCGACCATGGTCGCAAACGTTGCGCGCACTGGGACGGCGAACTGTACAGGACCTGTGCATACCACATCCACTATTTCCGCATTTCGTTCCCGTGCAGATTCGCGCTCGGCGGAAGCCGTGGCTATCATCGCGATATCACGGAGACTGCCGTCCTGCGTAGGGGACAATACGCGCACTATTCCGACCGCATCCACCGTGGAAACATGCAATTCGCGTTGCAGCCGCTCCGCAGTGAAGTGTGCGATATCCGGCAGCCGGAGGCAAACCTCCGCAAGCGTTCTCAGCTGCTCCGGTGAGAGGCGCAGAAGAGTACGGGTAATCTCCCTGACCCGGCATATAACCTCATTGGCAGGTTCACTCATCAAAGTCGAAATACCCTGTTTTCTCGGCATCGCCCGGCAGACTAAGCACCAAGCGGCGTTCCAGAAGCCGATTCCCGAACTCGCAGGAAGTCTCAGCAACCATGCAGCATGCATGGCACGCAGCGCCATTCAGTCTCTCGGTGTACCGAGGCTCATGTTCACGGCAGAGCGGATCACCTGAACAAACACGTGCTAAATCGACGGCTGCCGACAAGACATCTTCAAACTTCTCAGGAGGTTTGGTCTGCCGGACAAGGCCACCAAGGCTGCCGTCACTGTCAGGTGTGGATGTGTAGATGAGCACACCTGCCATATCACGCCCTGAATAAATCCGTTCGCGAAGGGACGCAGATGAATAACCGCAATCAAGCGATGTTTGCCGGATCAACAGATGAGCCAGAGTGTGCAAAAGAAGCAGCCGGGGAGGCTGTTCCTTTACCGCAGGCAAGCCACGACTCTGCCGCCACGTCGAATACGCTTTCAGGAGAACTCCAGCACGGCGGCGAACTCCTTCACGTTGCTCCCACTCCTTGAGTCGTTCTGACTCGAGGCACAGGAAAAACCCCTCCCCAAAATTCTGTACGGCCGGGACCCAATCGAGGGCTTTTGCTGACAACGGAGCAGTCTCCACGGCTATGGCCGCGACATCGCCAAACAATTCCATGGTCGGGTCCATCTCTGGTGCTTCAATACGTGTAAACCCTTTTAAAGCTCGAACTTCCCGGAGCCTCGGCACAGCAATCAGCTCTGCCGTGAACTTATTTGCCCTGGCGGTCAGCTCGCGCTTCATGGTCTGGAAATAGAGATCGGTCGGCGCAGAATCACTGTGCAGAAGTGCATCGTATTCCTCCTGCCTTATCGATGTCGGCTCACTGTCGATGCCCAGGATCTTTTTGAGGCATTGAATAACATCGTCAACCCTCTCCGGCCCGAAGCGCGGCTTGATATGCAGTGGCCACTCAGCCTCCGGAGGCCGGTATTGAGGATGAAAACTCTGCCACCACTGGTTGACATCAAGTAGCAAAGGATCCGTCCAAGGCGGGATTGAAAGCGCGCTACGCAAGACCGAGAAGTAAACATTGGAAGCTCCTCGCTGCAGGGCATGCAAGAGTTCCGCGCAGTCCTCCCTTTCATCATTCAGCCACGGACGCCTGCCTTGGCACGAGCAGTGTGCCTCCACCATGGCGTCGCGACCCAACGCGCCGGAAAGGCTCCGGGAAAGCTCACACGTGCAGTTCACCTGCAAATCACCGAGAGCTGCAGACTTCCCTTCGCCCTTTAAAAACAGGCTGCCGCCACCACAATTCTGGCCGCGATGTACCCACCGATACCATGGAAAGTCATCAATGTGGCCCTTCGCGCACGCCACAACAATTCTCGCCGGGTAAGTTGACATCTTACAGCCTGGACATCGTGGCGCGAGCTCCGGATTCGTGCGGTCTTCCGGAAATTGATTGGACAGCAAGTTGCAGCCCGGACAAACGCGCCAGCGGGGGAACCTCACATAAGGAACATCCAGATCTCTGTAAGAGCCGACGGGAGGCGTCCGAAACTCACGGACTTTGAGCGCCGCCTGCAGCCGAGGTTCTCCAATCTTCTTGAACTTCTTTTGTCCGTCAAACCAATGATCTGTACCGGCAAGCATCACAGAATCATCCGGGAGGTCAACAATGGAACCGGGGCCGAACGTTGTGATGATCTGGCTAGGACGCAGTCTCTGCTTACTCATGCTCAAGATCTCCGTACGCCTCGCTTGAAATTCTTGAAGTACAGTCCGGAAGTTTTTTCTACCTCGCGCAGGGAGTTCAGCGTACCCTTGGGAAAGCCCGGCCCTTCCGCGTCTTCAGCGGCTTCGAGTAACCACGAACCAGTTACGACAGTCGCTGACACTCCGGGGCGACGATAGCGGAGATCACTCCCGTAACGAGCCTGCTGCTCAACCCATCCGTCAATAAACGCTTGCAGCGAAGCTTCCGTATCTGCTGCTTCGTCCGAATCATATCGGTTCGCACGATCAATCAGATACTGCCTTACTTCCCGAGCGAGCGGATGCTGCGGGTCGAAATTCTGGACTCCATCATTACCCGACATGCCAGGCAGCAGCAACCTCAGGATCGCCAAGTACACTGCATGAAGCCCCTTATCCCTCGCCCGCGCGGAATAGGGTGTGACACTTCCGGCTTCCACGTGTCGGTACATCATTGAATGAAAGGTATGAAAGCGTTCGTAGTGCGAGAGGTCACGTGGTCGAGACCAGTTAAACAAAGTGAAGATCAGACCTGGCGTCTGACGCCCAACGCGACTCGTTGCCTGAATATACTCAGCACTCGTCTTGGGCTGGCCTGTGACTAGCATAAGCCCGAAACGTTGGATATCCACCCCAACAGAAATCATGTTGGTCGCCAACAGTGCGTCAAGAACCTTGCCTGAATCCTGCCTTTCCTCCATTTGCCTGAGCAACGAACTGATATCCTTGGCGGCAACACGACTCGTAAGTTCACGGCGCTCGCGAATCTGTCTTGCGGCTCCCAACCCATCTGCATTTGCAAGATAGTCAAGCCTGTGGGGAATGTCATCATCAATGAGGCGCAGCGCCCCACCGAGTTCACGCAGGCTATTGAAGTAATAGACCACCGTCCAGTAAGGATCGATGTCTGCGGGTTCCAGCGCTGCGAGCTGACGTTGGGCCGTGTGCATCAGTGCGGCCACAGCGCGGACTTGCGCCGTTTTCAAGCTTTTCCCCGGTGCGCAGATGCCCACGTAGACCCTTCCCGGCTTCTCCTTCGTCTCGGCCGCAAAGAAGGAATCCCCGGCATTCAACCCCGGCGGCGGAAACTGCCGGGCAGGACGGTCAAACAATCCCCGAATCTGATCCTGGTAGCGCCGGATAGTAGCTGTCGAAGCTACCACTTTTGGTCGGTGACCCGTGCGCCGGCACATAAAATCCACAGCACCTTCGTAGAGCCCCATTAGAGATCCCAGGGGACCTGTCATCAGATGCAGCTCATCCTGAATAACCAGTTCCGGCGGCAAAAACGGCAGAACGCTAACCGGACCCGAGGTCGCCGGAAACCCTGCTTTAACCAAGTGTTTCCCGCCGCAGGTCCCTTCGTAATCGACCCCCTCCGCGAGAAAATCGTGCCGGTCACAACGCCTGTCAACCCTGCCAAACAGTGCTCTTGTGCGATCATCCCATGGAAGCCGCGCGAACTTATCCACCGTACCTATAAGCATAGTCGGGCACCGAAGGTAGATATCCTCATCAACCAGGAAGGCGGGAATTCCGGATTTCCAGTCACCAGCGGACCCATGAAAACTGCACTGCTCATTCGGGCAGCGGATTTGCATGTGTCGCAATTCGGTGCTCACCCGGTAATCGAGATGAGAGAGCGCCTCGCCACACCACGGACAGGCGCGCAGTTGTACAGGATTTCCCTCTGCCGGCTCGTTATTCGGGTCAAAGTTGTCCAGTGCCTGAAGCGCCCCTGGCTCGCGTCCATATTGAGGATCCGGCTTCTGATCAATATGGTTTGGAGTTGCACCGCCTCCGACCCAAAGCCCGATGCTGAATGGCTCCTGTCCCAGTCGCTCAGGAGATTTTCTCCGTAGCACCTCACAGGCACAGATCATCGTTGCCGCCCGCTGAAACTGCTGCACAGTCAACAGCCGCAGCGTGTATCGCATCAGGACGGTAACTCCACCATCGCCCGACGCGGTTGACGATGGTTTAGCCATGTGGCGTATCCGTCGCACCCCGATTGTAAATGCTGCCAGTCCAAGATAGGCTTCCGTCTTCCCGCCGCCTGTCGGAAACCACAGAAGGTCTACGATCTCCCGGTCCGGACAGCTTGGGAGCGCGATTCCCGCAAGGTTGAGAAGAAGGAAAGCAATTTGAAACGGATACCACGAAGGCAGTTTCCCGGTAAGTTTGCGTCCAAGTCCCCTCTGGTAGTTGAGGGCTTCCACTGATTTCGTTCGTTGAAGCGCCATGACTCGATTGGCGAACCGGAACGCCTCAAACACATGTGCGTCGTCATTGATCAGTTTCAGTCCGGCCCGAATTCTGCCAAGAGCGTCCCTGCAGTCGGCGAGATGCTCCCGCGCCTTCGTCTGCAGATCGGCAGGCAGATTGGCGATTTCCTGCTCACGAAGATCTATCCAATGACCGTACTGCTTCACCAACGGAAACAACGCGTTTTCTATCGCGCCAGCGTTGGCGGCTTCTGCCAAGGTAGTCATGTCTAGGCCGGGAATGCCGAGTCCGCCCTTTGCTTCGGTCGCAGAAACCTCGAATCGCGGGAGCAGGTCGGTCCAGATTCGACGGGCGCGATGAGGCTTGCATCCGGCGTTGTCCCAGTCAGCGCCACACGCATGCCCCACAACGAATTCGGCTTTGTCCCGATACAGAAGACGGTACGACTGAACCTCCGGGTCATAAGTGGCTTGGCCGACCCAGCGCGAGCGGTCCACAATGGCCTCCCTGTCATCAATAGACCGCGCCGTAATCTCGGGCTGATAGATACACGATTCAGGCCGGTCGGGTCCTTCCTCCCACTGGTTACAGTTCCGCAAAAAGACCGTCACAGCTACGAATTCGCCGTCCGCGCGTGAAATCCATTCCACTTTTGCTCCGCCGGGCAAATCCTGTCTCCCCTCAGCTTTCAGAGGAAGGCAGATCTCGACCTGCTCACGGGTCCAGCGAACCGTTCGTCGCTTCTTTCGTCCCTTGCCACCCGTACCGACTTCCGTACTCGTCGCGCCGCTTTCTATCTCCGTTGGGGTATACAATCCATAACGGACAACAAGTTCCACTGGCACCCCAGGGTCCATTGCAAAAGACATCCCAATCGAGCTCGGCTTGGGGATGCCAGTAACGATAACGGGAACTTCTGAAGTATCGTCGTCCTCA
>JAJYJL010000538.1 GCA_021789565.1 Acidobacteriota bacterium | reverse complement strand
GCAGGCTTGCTGCTGGGCCTCGTCCTCGGAATGGCCACTGGCCTGCTCTCTGCGATCTCGCGCCGGGTCGGGGATGCGATGGAGCCGATTCTGGTGGCGTTCAACTCTATGCCTCGTATCGCCATCGCTCCACTCTTCCTGATCTGGTTTGGGTTCGGGGTGGAATCCAAGATTGCGCTTGCCGCTATGGTCGTCTTCTTTATCATCTTCTTCAACGTCTTTTCCGGCGTGCGCAGTGTTGAGCCCGCCTTAGTTAACAGCATTCGTACGATGGGCGGAACGAATCGTGACGTGATACGTTTGGTGATTCTCCCTACGACCTATGCGTGGGTGTTTGCCGCGATGAAAACGAGCATCTCCATGGCCCTGGTCTCGGCGGTGGTTGGTGAGTTTGTCGGGTCAACGGCCGGCGTGGGGTGGATTATGACGCAAGCCAGCGGCGTGAACGACACCACTCGCCTCTTCTCTACAATGGTCGTTCTGGCGATTGTGGGCGCGCTGTTGTTTGTCGCGGTGCGTTGGATTGAAGATCGGATGCTGCGCTGGCGGTCGAGTGTGGAGTTATAGGGCAGCGGGTATGACCCTGGTCGAGCAGCTCGGCAACTGGATAAACGAGTTTCGAGCCGGTGAGATTCCGCCCGACGTCGAATCTCAGGCAAGCTTGCTCATTTTGGACTCTGTTGGCTGCGCCCTGGCGGCAGTGCCTGAGAGCACTTCCCAGGCTACCATCCGCGCTGTGGAGCAACTGGGGGGTATCCCGGAATGTACGATCATCGGAACGAGCACGCACACCTCGGCAGCAAATGCCGTGCTCGCGAACGGCGCGCTCATCCGGACGCTTGATCTCAACGATCTATATTGGGGACCAGGGTCGGGCGGACATCCAAGCGATAACATCGCGGTGGGTTTGGCAGTGGGCGAGCAACAAGCCTCATCAGGTCGCGACGCGTTGACGGCAATCATCATGGGGTATGAACTTTATTGTCGCTTGCAAGACCTCGCACCTGAATCGAGTCCCTGGGATCACGTGACCGCGTCAAGCCTGGTCGCGCCCGCGGTTGCCGGGCGTCTCATGGGATTGACCACCGACCAGCTATCGCACGCCCTGGCTTTCAGTGTTGCTCACGGCAACACCTTGGAGGCTGTCCGGAGGGGGCAGCTTTCCACAGCCAAATCTCTTGCCAACGCGCTCGTCGCACACACGGGAGTAGTGGCGACAGCACTTGCCGCCCAGGGACTCACGGGTCCATTGGGGGTACTGGAGGGACCTCGCGGGTTTGGTCATGTCGTTTTGGCCGGCGCGGACCTCAGCCAGCTCATTGCGCCAGTAGAGGGGCAGTACCGATTGATGTCCGTCAGCATCAAAGCGTATCCATGTATTGGCACTGCCCAGAGCGCAGTTGCCGCCGCACTGCAAGCCCGAGTTAGCTTCGGGGGCCCGATGAACCAGATAGACAGTGTAGAAGTTCGTATGGCCGACCTTCCTGAGGTGCGCGCCCAAGTCGGCGATGAAGAGCGGCGCCATCCGACCACCCGGGAGGCGGCGGATCACAGCTTCTACTACTTACTGGCCGTCTCGCTGCTGGATGGGGAGATGACGCCTCGCCAATTCGAAAACCACCGCTGGCTCGATTCGTCGGTCAATGAACTGATGAACCGCATCTCAATACGCACCGATGCAAGCTTGAACATCTACACGCCCGGCAGCTTTCCATGCGTGTTGCGCGTGTCGACGCGCGATGGCAAGACGTGGCAAGTAGAGGCGCCATACCCGCCGGGCCACCCGCGCAACAGGATGAGCGCGGCCGACGTCGAGAAGAAGTTCGCCAGTTATACAGAAAAGATGCTCGACAAGCCACGGCGAGCGGCTATCATTCAGATGATAAAAGGTCTCCGAGATGCGCCCTCGCTGCGTCATCTCATGCACCATCTGGAGGCACGCACTTGAAAGCAAGCGGATCGCAATACGCTGAAGGGGTAGGGGGGCGGCTCGGAGCGGCTAAATCAGCTTCCTACGAGCGGGCCGTCGGTCGGGTGGAGGGACGCGCCAATCCGTTCGTGGCTCGATATATGCTGGCGAGCGACCTGGCCTATGTCCTATCGGCCGGCGAATTGGGGCTGACGCCGAGGCCAGTGGTCCGGTCGCTGATTGTGCTACTGCTCGATCTGCTTGATAAGGCCGAAACACTTGACTATCGAGATGCGGCGACCGACATCGTGGTGCAGCGCGAAGCCTGGGTTATAGAACAACTTGGGCCGGCGGTGGGCGGTTGGCTGCATCTCGGCCGTAGTCGAGGCGAGAGCATAAGAGCCTACATCCCCAGGCTCTTTTTCCGCCAGACGCTGCACGAAGAGCGTCTGGCCCTGATCACCCTCGCCAACACGCTGATCGGGAAAGCAGAGCCTGGCCTTGAATGGCTTGCTCCTTCATTCCATCATCTGCAGCACGCCAGCATCACTACGCTCGGCGAGTATTTGCTCTCCTGGGTCAGTACGTTTCTCAGACACGTGGAGCGTCTCGAGCAGGCTGGCGAGCGGCTGGATTTTGGGCCGGCGAGCGAGACGAGCCGCCCGAACATCAAGGAGCTTAACGACCGAGTCTGCCGCCGGCTTGGCTTTAGACGACGAGGCCAGGCACGGCGCGAGGGAATCTGGTGCGAGGACCAGTTTTCTGAGCCGTTCTTCTTCCTGGTGCTCATCAGCGTTGACCTAGCGCGCCTGGCGGAGGACCTGCGACTGTGGATGACGCCCGAGTTCAGGTTCTTCGAGATCGCGGATCAGCACGCCTCGGGAAGCAGCAATCTACCTCAGAAGAAGAACCCGTTCGGTTTGGAAGCGGTCATTGGGGGCGCGGCGCTAGGCGCCGGGAGGCTGGCGGGCCAACTAGCCGCCAATGTAACGCCCTCTGATGAGTCCGATGCGCTCTTTCATGCTGGCAGCCTGTATCAGCACGCCAAGGATGTGACGGCCTGGACTAGTTTCATGGCTGACGTGATCGAGGAGGGTTCGTTCAATGCCGGGGAGCTACGCGAGAAGCTCGCGATGGGCTACGTCGGAGCAGGCGAGGCACGAGACATACTGGTCTACGATCACGGAGTCCCAAATCGTGCTGCCCATCGAGCGCTCGGACTGTTGGTACGCGCAGAATCGGAGAACCAGCCCCCACCCAACATTAGCGCGTTCGTCAAGGAAGAGACGGGCCTGGATATCCAAGTTGACGCGGCGGAGCTAGACGCCGTCGTCAGGGCAGAGCGTATCCCGCCCACCGTGGTTGATCTGCCATTGATCAGGCAGCGCTATGAGGAACTCGCCAAGGACGTCGAGATGGCGCAACGGGCAGTACCATCGCTCAGCGCAACGGAGGCGGCCATTGCCAGTCTCGTTCGGGAGGCGAGAGCGTGGCTAAACGCCGATTGACGGGCGCTGGAGTAAGGTATGGCCTTTCTGTCAAAGAGACAAGCCCGGCCAAGGCCAGATTGGATAACAAATTCCGTTGAGGAGGCTGTATCGTGAAACCCTGGGACATTGAGGGCATGTGGTCGGTTTCTCACTTTTGTTACTCGGACAAGGTCCGCGCGACCATGCCGAACCTGCCCAAGAAGGTCGCCATCCGCGATGTCACGTTCCGCGAGGGCGATGACAATGTGGGGTACCGAGTCAGCGTGGAAGACAAGATCAAAATGTTGCGCCACGCTGTGGAAATGGGCATCGAAGAAATCGATACCGGCGGCCCATCGATGCATCAACATCAGTACGAATTCGCCAAGGCCGTCAAGGCGTCTGGCATCAAAGTTCGTGCGACCGGCCGCTTCTTTGCCAATAACACCAAGGACTATAAGCGGGATGTGGATATCTGCCTCGAAGCTGGCAGCACCAACTTCCGCATTATCTTGATGTACCTGAACGAAAAGACCCTGTTGGAACAACTCAAGGCCTTCCCGGGTATGGTGGAATACATCCACAGTTGCGGCAAAGAGATCTGCATGGGCATGTCGGATATCACCCGCGCCAGCATGGACCTGATTACAAAGGTTTACGCCGAGTCCCTTGCCTGCGGCGTGGATAAAGTAGGGATCTTTGATACCTTTGGCGTCGGCTCGCCCGCCGTCCTCAAGTATCTGGCGGAGAAAATAAAGGCGATGTGTCCGCCAGAGATGAAGATCATGGTCCACATGCACAATACCTTTGGCATGGCGGTCGCCAACAGCCTAGCCTGCGTGGAAGGCGGCTGCACCGAGCTGGACGGTGTCATCAACGGCTACGGCGACGAGGCGGGGAATGCCTCCCTAGAGGAGATGGCGGTCGGTCTGGAAGCTCTGTACGGCATCGACACGGGTCTCAAGCTGGATATGCTGAAAGCGTATTCTGACATGGCCGTTGAGTATGGTAAGGTGCGCATCCAGCCCCACAAGGCCATCGTAGGCGAGAATGCGTTCCTGCGTCCGATGTATGTCTGGGCAGGCATCGATATGGCGAAAGAGTCCTGGATGCTCCACGAGTCACTCAGTCCCCACTTGGTGGGTACCGAATCAACGGTGGTCTTTGGTCCGGAGGGCAGCCTGGACGACGCCCCCATCGAGCTCAAGTTCAAGCAACTCGGCATCCCCTACACCGCGGCCGATTTTATCAAGGTCCGCAACGCCGTGAATGAATGCCTGAAAGAGGAGCGGGTCTACCGGTCACCGCGCCCTTATGTCAGCGAAGCAGAGTTTGAAGTCATCATGAAAAAGGTGATGGGCGTCTAGTTGTCGGACTCGCAAGACGAGAAAAAGAGCAAGTGCTGCGCTGCGTCTCTCCCCCTGTGCCTCCGGGGGAGGGACGCAATGGGAGAGGATAAGGATCGTGGACAAGGCGATGCCTCGTCTCGTGGTTGTCGGAGACGTTGCGGTTGAGCATGCGGACCCAACGGTCATGATGCAAAAGGTCGCGCATTACCTGCGGGAGTCTGCCATCGCGTGTTGCAATTGCGAGTGGCCTCTCACCGATCGAGGAGTGCCTTGGCCGGGGAAGGCTGGCCGCGTCGTCCGCTCTCATCCGTCCAAGATCCCTCTGTACTCTTCCACCGGTTTCGATATGGTCAGCCTCGCCAACAATCACATTATGAACTACGGGGTGGAAGGCCTCGAACAGACTCTGACCGTGCTCGATAGTGCTGGCGTCAAGCATTGCGGAGCTGGGTTAAACATTGAAGAGGCGCATAACCCGGCAATCGTGGAGTGGAGAGGAACACGGGTAGCTTTCCTGTCGTACACTTGTGTTTTCACTCCTGGGTTTGAAGCTACCGCCGACCAACCGGGTGTCGCAGTGGTTAGAGTGGATACGACCTACCGTATTCCCAAGCGCTTGCACGAAATGCCGGGTTCACCTCTCGATGTAATCACCACTCCTGACTCCAAAGACGAGGAGCGATTGCTAAGCGATGTGCGCAATGCCCGAGAGCCAGCTGATGTCATCGTCGTTTTGATGCACTGGGGTGTCAGTATGGGCTACCAGCATCTGGTGTCATACCAGAGACGGCTCGGCCACGCCGCCGTTGACGCAGGCGCCGATCTTGTCGTCGGGCACCATCCGCATACCGTGCAAGGGGTGGAGGTCTATCACGGAAAGACGATTGCCTACAGTGTGCCCCACTTCGGTTTTGATATGGAGCACACTACGATCTCCAATGAAGCCATCCTAGTCGAGATTCAGCTGGAGCGCGCGGCACATGGGCAGGTGCGCATTCGTCCCGTGGGAAATGCACTCAAACAGCCCGAAATACTCGATCTAGAGCGTGGCAGGTCTACTCTCGACTGGTTGCGACGGCTCTCATATCCATTGGGGACCGAGCTCGAGCTCCAAAACGATTTCGCCGTTCCAGTGCCACTCAACAAACAGTAGGCCGACGAGCTGCCATAAAAGCAGAATGGCCAATAGCACATACAACTCTGACACGTTTCAGAGTCAATTGGATGGGAAATATACTCATGGAACAATTGCATCCCGAAGTTGAATTTTCGTTCGGACAAGTTGCCAAACAGCCCCATGAAAAAACCCTGACGTTTACCGCGGTGGGCGATGTCTTTATGCCGGGAACGGTGCATTGGTCCAATGGTGATTGCCCCGCGGTCGATGAAGAGACGACGGTGAGCCGTCGGATGGGATGGGGCCGCAGTAATGCTTTCGGGGGTCTCTTGTATTGGTTTCCCTAGCGGGGTTATTGGTTTGTAGGGGTTCTGTTAGTTCGGCTGTGTCCCGGCGCAGT
>JAJYJL010000537.1 GCA_021789565.1 Acidobacteriota bacterium | reverse complement strand
GAAGAGAAATGAGTTTGTGGTTGACGGCCATCGCCTCTTCGCTCCTCAGGCCTCCGTTCATTTTCAGCCGCCGTACCCGGACAGTTTCCTGAAGCACGTTTACGACGCCATTGGCCTCGACTGGAATGCGTTCAAATCATACCAGACGTGGCAGGGGCCTTCCCCGCAGATTGATTTGCCGCGCAGCCCCTACGGCATCGGGCGCATCAACGGCAAGCCTGCTGAAGGCTTCTTTTTTGGCGCCAAGTTTGGGCACAAGCCCGGAATCTGGATCAAGGATCCGTGGGGCAAGGGTCTCGCAGGCTGTCCGTTTTCTGAATCGGTCCGGAAGGATATGCTGGCGCTCCACAATGACCGCACCGTCAAACCGCCGCTGGTCTATGACTATCCGGGCGACGCCGTTTCGCGCGAACTGGACAGCATGACAATCGAGGATTATTACGTCCGCACCTACGGCGTCAGCCGCGAGACAATCCGCATGTTCGTAACCCCCGAGACCTCGGGCGGCTTCGGCCTGGGCCCGGATGTGCTTTCGGCGTTTCTTCAGTACATGTGGTCCAAAGTGATTCCGACGGTTGATGACAGCATGGCCACCGGGCTCCAGATGTTTCCCGGCGGCAATTCCGGCATGATTCGGCTGATCGTCAAGACCCTGGTCCCCGACTCGATCGACGGGCCGCGGACCATGGCGGCCGTCCATAACGATCTGGTGAACTTCGCCGCGCTCGACCGGCCCGGCCAGCCGGTGCGCATCCGGCTTGATTCAACGGCGGTCCGCGTTGAGCACATGGGAGAGCCAGACAAGTCACAATTCGTTTCAGTGATGTACCTGAAGGACGGCAAGGTCTTCCGCGTCAAAGCGAAAACCGTGGTGATGGCCGGCGGCGGGTGGATGACCAAGCACGTGGTTCGCGACCTGGATGAGACGCGGCGCAAGAGTTATGACCAGTTCTTCTACTCGCCTTACATGACGGCCAACGTCGCCGTAAAGAATTGGCGCTTCATGTACAATCTCGGCATTTCAAGCGCTTCGTGGTTTGAAGGCTTCGGCAATTACGTCAATGTGCGCAAGGATGCGACGTTTGGCGTTGATCTGCCCACCGTGGGTCCCGATCTGCCCACGGTGCTCACTTTCTTCGTGGACTTTGCAAAGCCCGGTCTTCCGGCGCTTGCGCAGGGGCAGATGGGCCGCGCGGAATTGCTCTCCACTCCGTTTGCCGACTATGAGCGGCAAATTCGCGAACAGATGTTGGAAATGTTTGGGTCTTCCGGCTTCGACCCAAAACGCGATATCGCCGGGATTGTGCTGAACCGGTTTGGACACGCCTTCATCAATCCGCAGCCGGGCTTCTTCTTCGGGCGCGCTGGCAAGCCGGCTGCGCGCGAAGCGCTGCGCGACGGGCCGTTCGGCAGAATCGCCTTCTCGCACGCCGACCTGGCCGGAGCGATGGACCATCGCAATGCCTTTATAGAATCCAACCGGGCGGTCAATCAGCTTCTGAACCGTGTGCTGACTTAACTGTAGAGTGAAGCATACCTTCCTGTTCTGGCGATGTGTGGGGGCAATAGCGCGGGCGCTGGCTGAAGGCCGCCCGGAGTGATTCGCCCTTTTCACTCCTCTGCGTTTGCGCTAAGATGCACAATTCAACTCAACTTTACGATAGGAAGATCAACACGATGAGTTCACCCAAAGACCAGCTTCTTGCTTTCAAGCCGCAGCATTCGTTCTTTGTCGGCATTGACTCCGACGGCTGCGTGTTTGACTCCATGGAGATCAAGCACAAGGAATGCTTTATCCCTAACATCATCAAGTACTGGAAGCTCCAGGCGATTTCAAAGTACGCGCGCGAAGCGGCGGAGTTTGTGAACCTCTATTCGAAGTGGCGGGGAACCAATCGCTTTCCGGCGCTGACCAAAACTTTCCAGCTTCTGCGCGAGTGGCCGGAGCCGATGCGGCGCGGCGTCAAAATTCCTGGCGTGCCCACGCTGCAGGCCTGGATTGATTCCGGAGTGCCGCTCGGCAATCCCACGCTGGAATCCGAAATCGCCAAGACGCACGATCCCGTGCTGGAGCAGACGCTCGAGTGGAGCCTTGCCGTCAACCGCTCCATCGCTGACATGGTGGAAGGAGTTCCGCCGTTTCCGTTTTTCCGCGAGAGTGCGGAGAAACTCCAAAGCAAGGTGGATATCATTTGCGTTTCAGCGACGCCGGGGGAAGCCCTCGAGCGCGAATGGCAGGAGCATGACATCGCCAAATACGCTGCCGTGATCGCCGGCCAGGAAATGGGCAGCAAGAAGGAACACCTGAAGCTGACGACGGAGGGAAAGTATGAGAAGGATTGCGTGCTGATGGTGGGCGACGCCCCTGGCGACCTGGCAGCCTCGCGCGCCAACAACGCGCTGTTTTATCCCATCAACCCGGGCCACGAGGAAGATTCGTGGCAGCGCTTCCACGACGAGGCGATCGACCGTTTCCTCAGCAAAACTTACGCGGGCGATTATGAAGCCCGGCTGATCGAGGAATTCCAGAAGCTCCTGCCGGAAACACCGCCCTGGAAAAAGTAGGTCACGCCTGCGTCGTCCTGCGGCCTTCTATTGCTACCTTGGCAGGATAAACCCGCCGCCACAACCTAAGATTCGGCGCCATCAGCGGCGCTATTCCTTAAAGACAATAACCTGACTGGGGCGCGCAAACCGGATTTCCACGATGGTACGTGAGCCGTCTGGTTTCTTGTCGTAGATGACCTCATTACTTGAGTACTTCCCGCTGCGATCTGCAAGCTGACCTTCGACAGTTGCGATGACTTTCCTATCCTGCAGGAATACAAGTTTTGCGCTCGTCCCATCGGTTTCGCATTTAACGCTGTATTGGCCTTTTGCAAGGTGTGTACCTGCCACGGTGCCTTCGTAAGGGACAAGAACGTCTTGCGACTTGCTCCGGGCAGCCTGCAAGCTGGCGGAATACATCAGAGCCAGCGCTACCACCGAGAACCCAAGAATCTTCCTTAGCTTCATAAGCATCCTCCCCGTGAAATGTGTAGTTGCGATTTTGATGTCCGAATCAAGGCGCCACACTTATTCCGCGCGACATATCGACCAGTAGCTTGCCCCGGTGTGAACAGAGCGGCTATGGCACTGAAGTCGAAGAACCCTTTATCATTCCTGCGGAAAACAGTGAGAGTATTGCCCCTACTCCGCAGCCAGCCGAAGTCGCGTTAAGACTTTACTTAATCAGCAGCAGTCAGCTTGCTTGCCCCTCGGAGGTTTTGATCCCTCTTTTTATCCCCTTAGCCCTGGTCAGATAATACCTTTAATTGACCCCACAAGCTAGACTTTTGAAGGCCTTGGCACTCTATGCGCAAAAGCAGGCTTCCGGTTCCCCAAAATTCGTCAACAAATTCTCAATGTCTTGTCGGAAGTGGCCCATTGCGGTTGCGTCGGAGGCACGCGAGGAGCGGACCTTGCACGGACTCTTGCTTTTGGGGGTCTCCGCTTTGCCAAGGGGAGTGTAAAGAACGTCGCCATTTTTGCCCGGGGCAAGCTCGGTGCAGCGTCTCTTCACTTTACGTATCGTGTGCACATGGCATAATTCACATTGTAAATGTCATCCGCGGCTTCCCGCCGGGTTGGGAGTGAGCACTCGTACTGACGGCGACGGTTTACTCTCCAACCAAGGAGCCGAAGATCTTATGCCATCAGGGTTTCGGAAGGCAGCGCTACCTTGCTGGAGCGGGCGTATGGAGCGGCAAAAGCCGGGCGAGAATCTCATAATCACTCTGGGGCTGGCGACGTTGATGAGCCTGGGACTGACGGCCCCCCTCAGATGCCAGGAGCTGCTGCATGCCAGAGAGCAGGCTGCGGCCAATCGCCTGTTTGAAGAAAGCAATAAGTCGGGCCTGTTGAACTGCAGCATCGAGCGCGAAAGGCCCTGGCTCGACTTTACGTTCCATTTCGATGCGGGTTTCCATATAACTTGTCCCTTCCGGGAGTTTGGCGGCCGGCAAACCCGGGTGACGATCCTTGTGCGGGTAACGCCGCAAGGCGGGAATCCCGTGGTGCTGGGCACCTTCGCTGTCTTCCGGGGTTTGTCGGTCAATCAGTCGCTTGTTTATCCTGGCAAAGGGAAAGCCTACTACACAGCCAGCGGCGGTTTCTCCGTGGGGGAAGGGCGTTATCGTGTAGAGGTGTTGCTTGTGGACCCTCGCCACCGAACCTGCAGGCGGGTATGGCAGATCAAGGTCCCACACCATATGCAGAAAGCAGTGCCTGTGGTCCTGGCGGCACACCAGGTTTCCTCACTTACAATTCCACCCTGGCGCGGTCCGCAGCCAAAAGGCAGACTGCGGCTGGCCGTGTTGCTCAGCGCGGGTTCCTACGACCCTCGCGCGAACCGATTGCGGGCAGGATACCAGACGATGCTGTTGCAGATCCTTTCCTCGCTGCTCCAGCAGGTGCCTTGTGTGTCCGCGCATCTGGTGGCATTCAATCTTGATCAGGAGCGTGTGATCTATCGGGCTGATGCGTTTCAGCCGTCCGGATTTGCCGGGCTCCAGCAGGCGTTCAACGGTCTCGCCCTCGGGACTATTTCTGTCCGGACCCTCGAGAAGCGGAATGAATGGCCGCAAATGCTGGCCACGCTGATGAACCAGCAACTGGCAACCAATCCGCCACCCGACGCGGTGATCATTCTTGGGCGTTCTTTCCGCTGGGTGCGAAAGCTCCCCAGGGATATGCTGATGTTCCATTACGAAGGAATGTCCCAGATCTTTTATTTCGAGAATGGACCACAGAACCTTTTTCCGGACTCACTGGGTTTCCTTACGAAAACCCTGAGAGGTAAAATTTACAGGATCAGCACTCCCCACGACCTGGGCGCCGCGATCCAGAAAATGCTCGCTCAGCTTAGGGAGGGCGACAGTAACGCGGCCATCAGTCCATCCCGGCACGATCAGTAGCAGCAACATGACGTCGCCACATCGGCGCCGGCATTGTCCGCAGTTGCGGGGCGAAGCGGTTGTTACGGGGACAGAAGCGGCAAAAGGCTGGTCAAGGCGCGCGCCAGATCAGATGATGCTTATTGTCATTCCCGAACATTACAATCGAGTCAGCAGTGGTCTGGGAAGCCTGTCCTGAGACGAGGGCGGTGAGATTGACAGACCCTAGATTCATGGTATAGCCCTGGGTGTCCTGCATCTCAATGCCCGGTGAATTTGCGTTAACAAGAACGTAGCTCGCGCGGTTGCCCGTCAGCGAAAGCAAACCGCCGCCGCCGGTCCCGCTTCCGAGTTCGGCTGTTACGCGCGGCGCGCTTCCCTTGGGGCCCAGGCTGAACTGCAAATGGTCGCCCAGCAAGGATGCCGCTCCCTTTCCGCCAGAAACGGTCAGTGTTCCCGCGCCGATGGAAGTGAGCGGATGCCCGTCCTGGTCGAACATTTTGATCTCGGGCCAGCAGTTAGTTGCCGGGAGGCAGTCCACCGCCATCTGCACGCGCATTTTTCCTGCGTTATCCACCACGTCGAACTCGCGCGCCGTGATCTTCTGCGCGCTCGACCTGGCGTCTGCCGCATTTCGTGAGCATGAGGCTGCGTAAATCACGCCAAAGGCCGCGGCCAGTGCAATACAGCCGAACGCTATGCGCTTCAGTCGTCGGTTATCACGCTCAAGACTTTCCAGCCGCCGTGCAAATTCATTTTCTGTCATAGCGAACCTCTCCTTGCCCGAAGGGTCATACTCATCGGCAAGTTTATCATCATGCAAAAATCCCCGGGCAACTCCCCGCCGTGGACGGTTGGCAGGGCATTTCTGAAATTCGACACAAACATTTGTTACTGTTTTTTTGCGGCGGTCGCGCGGTTGGCGGCGCGGGCCTGCTTCATGACTTCGCCATAGCCTTCCTTGTCGAAAGGCGGGCAGCCGGTGGGGAATTGCCCCAGCGCATTCGTCTTTGACCGCATGAGGTAGGTGCAGTAGGAAAGTGTTTTGCAGGTGCGCAGAGGATCGAGTTCGGCCTTTTCGAGCGTCACGCGCGGCAGATCAGGATAGGCCAGCGCCGCGCGGCCCAGGCCCGCCAGCGTGGTCCGGTGCTGCTTGATGTTGGCCGCCGCCGCGTGAATCAGGAGGTGGCGCAACCAGCTATAGCCCGTTCCAACCACGGCCAGATCGGGATAGGCATTCTGGATTTGCGCGGTGGCGGAAACATGCCGGGCCACACCCAGCAGCGGATGCTCGGGCGTTTCGTAGTAGCCTTCGTT
>JAJYJL010000536.1 GCA_021789565.1 Acidobacteriota bacterium | reverse complement strand
TCCTCTAGCTGTGCCGTCCACCATAACTTGAGAATAGAATAGCGTCTGAAAGCACAAATCCGCTGAAAAAGCGGGGTGCATAGGAAGAAAAGTCTCGTTGGATTATACTACCGTCCAGCGTAACTTGAGAATACGGCTTTTCCGTCCACCGTATCTTGAGAAAGGAGACTTTTCCTATGTCTTTCAGACGAAAACCCCCTCCAGGTAATGTGCGGCGTGTCATCAGCCTGGGGCACAATATCCGCGGGGTGACCACCAATAAACGGGGTCACCTCGTTCAATTTGAATCGGAACTGGAACACAAGCTACTCCTACTCCTCGAGCGGGATGCCACGGTCGCCGACTACCTCAGCCAGCCGGAAACCTTCCACTTTCAGGACGCCGATGGGCACTCGCGGTGCTACACCCCCGATTTTCAGGTCTGGCGTATCAATGGTCAGATTGAATGGCACGAAGTCACCGTCGCCAGCCGCCGAGAGAGTCACGCGTCGCTCATCCTCCGTGAGGAGGCCGCCCGGGCGATCTGCTCAGAGCGTGGCTGGCTGTACCGCGTGCACACCGATGAAACCCTGCCGTCCGCTCACGAGTATGCGAATCTCGACTGTCTGTCGGCCTACCGCGCCCAGATTTACGCACAGAAACCACTCACGGCGTGGTGGCTGGAGCGATTAGCGGGAAAGGAACCGCTACATCCACAGGTGGTGTTGGCTCAAGCCTCTGCGGATGGATTCGCTTCGCTCACCGCAGGCCTCGAACCCGGTCCCCTCCTCAATGACCTCTACCACTTGCTCTGGCATGGCGCCATCCAAATGGACTGGCGCCACCCTTTTTTCTGGCGAGATGATTTTCACCCCGCGGCGCGGATCTGGTTATCGCTCAGCGCTGCTGGGAAGGAGTACGTCCTATGAATACCTCGACTCCCCTGACCGCCGCCGATCTGCTGCAGATTGGTCGTTGGTTCGAGCGCGAGGGCAGCCTCTTCGAGATCACCGCGTGGGACTCGCGGCAACCCCTCCAGGTCGAAGCGCGTTCGACGGATGGTGCCACCCGTACATGGACGCTCACCGAGTTGTTTGCTCCTGTACCTTCGACACGATTCGCGAACACTCGGCAGGAACTGCTCGTCTCTTCCAACGCTCCGCCGGCGGCACCGACCTCCATCGCCGATGCCTCGACCCTTCCACCGCATCTGCTCGCGCATGCCGACGACATCATTCGAACGGTGGAGGCAGTCCAGAAACAGATCGATGCGGAAACGCGGCAACACCGACTCCACCAAGAACCCCTGGCGCTCACGGACCTCACCCGCCGGGCGTGTGCCGCCTTGCCCGCGCCCATTTCCCTCGCCAATTACTACCGCTTCCGCAAGCTGTACCAGACGCATCACGCCGATCGGGCGCTCATCGCGGCGGTGCTTCACCGCGAGACGTTTGGCAAAGCCAAGATGGATCCCAATGCCCAGCACTTTATCGATGTGATCCTCCGGCGCTTTTACCGCAGCAATCCGCCCCTGCGCGCTCAGACCGTGTACGCCATCGCCGAGCAATTCTGGCGACACAATCGCCATTGGTGGTTGAACTTGCCGCAAACTGGCAAGACCAACTTGGATGAACTCATCGAGCGGTTGCTCAATGGACGAGAGGAGATCGACCCGCTGCTCGCGGATCCCCAGCAAGCCATTCGTCTCATTCAGATTCAACTCCCTTCGCGCTCGTGGTTCTATGAGTATGCGAGTTGGTTCAACACCCAGCCGGGCGACGGCGTCCAAGCCTATGTCACACGACATGGACAGGCCGATTGGGATGCCAACTTTATGCTCTTCGACCGTTTTACCCAGACGGCGACCTTGCCCCTGCAATATGTCTTTGCCGACCACTACAAGCTCGACGTGCTGTGCGTGGACGACGAGTTTCGAGAACCCTTGGGGCGTCTGTGGCTCACCGTCCTCATCGATGCCTACTCGCGTGCCGTCCTGGGCCTGTGGCTCGCCTATGAGGACCCCAGCATCGAAAGCATCCAGGGCGCCCTCCGCCATGCCATCTGGCCCAAGACCGATCTCGCCGAGCTGGGGATTGATCTGCCTTGGCTGTGCTACGGCATTCCTCAACGTCTCTTCCTCGACAACGCGTGGGCGCACCAGAGCTATTCGCTCGAAGACCTGGCGCGGACCTTGGCCGAGGGCGGACGCTACACAGCGATGGAACTCGTCTTCCGGCCGCCCTACCAAGCCCGCTATGGCGGCTTGGTCGAACGGCTCTTTGGGAATCTGTCCGGACAATTGCGCGAGCGACTGCCCGGGGCGATCCTCCAACCCTCTCAGCGTCACTGGCACAACGCGAGCCAGGGCGCGTGCCTCCTCTATCGAGACGTACTGCGCATCCTCTCTCAGATCATCGTCGACTATCTGCACACACCCCACCACGAACTTAATGGTCGGACCCCGCACGACCAATGGGTGGCGGGCTTGCAACGGATGACGCCGGTGCCGCCTCCCTTCACCCCGCAATTGGAGCGGGCCTTTTGGCGGCTCTATCCCGAAAAGCGGATTGCCACGAGCAAGGGTTTGAGCTTGTTCGGCCTGCACTATGGGGATGTCGGGCTAGAGCACTTGCGCCATCCCGATCGGCAAGGACGCCGGCGCCAGTTCTCTTTACGCTACGATACCGCCGATGTGAGTCGTATCGCGGTATTCGAGAATGGTCTGTGGCTCGGCGACGCGTACCCGCGCGAACTGCGGCTGCCCGATGGCCGCTATGAACCGACGAGTCTCTGGGAGTTGGAGCTGGCTAAAGACTTGGCTCGCGCAGAGGGCGCCTCCCGCGCCACGCGCCCGTACTCTTGGCTCATCCATCTCCTGGAGGCCAAAGCCTTGATCGACGAGCGCCAGGAAGAACAGCGATTGATCCGCCGCAAAGTGCAGTCCTTGCGCGAGCGACGTCAAGGCCGTCCCCCGGCGGCGCCCCGCCCGGTGATCGAGGCGGCCCAGCTATCCCAGACTCAAGAGGCGCTGGCCAAACCCGCCAAGCCAAAGAAGGACCCCCGCACGCGCCTCCTCGCCAACTTGAAGGAGGTGCTCTGATGGATGCCCTCGCGAGCAGCCCTCCCGCTCTGAAACCACTGGCCCTCGACCTGAAGTTGGACGTCGCTAAACGTCTGGCCGATCTGCGTGCTTGGCTCGTCCACTGGCAAGCGGAGGACGATCGCCTCCGTCAGCAGGTGGAAAGCTTGAATCCCGCCAGCCAAGCCGATGTGCTGCGCGGCAGCCAGATTGGCAGCCTGCGCCGCCAGCTCGCGATCCAACTCGCCCAGCAGCCGATCAACCTTGACCCCGAGGGCATCCAGCGCATCGGGTTCACCAAGTTGCGCCGGCACCTGGCTCGCCAGTATGCGAACCTGAATGCGGCCGAGCGCCAACTGTGGCTGACCAACCTCGTCTTTCTCTTGACCCCCACCCTGGGGACGCTCATTGGGAAACTGGATGCCATTCGACGGTATCGCAGTCTCGGTCAGACGCGCTGTTTCCTGTTGGGCGGCATCTCCGGTGCCGGTAAGACGAGTTGTTTGAACTGGTACGCCTATCACAACTTGCCGACCGTCGAGGCGACCACGAACCACGTGCCGGTCATCAAGATCGATGCCCCGGTCAGCAATCGCACACCCAAGCCGCTGTACCTACGAATGCTGATGGCCTGCGGCGCCACCCGCCTGCGGGGGAGCGAAGAACATTACCTCCAGATGCTCGAAGTCTATTTCCAACGTTGCGGAGTCGAATTGCTCGTCGTCGACGAGGTCGAGCACATCACGCTGCCCGCCTTGCGTCGGCGCCTCCTGGAACTCTCGAATCTCACCGGTGTCCCCATCGTCTGTGCGTCCTGCAATCCGATCGCCTGGACGGCGGGCGACACCGAGATCCAGGGGCGCTGGAACGACTATTTCGAGTTAACCCAATTCACGGGTCCGCGCTTGGACGCCTTCCTCTCGCTCTTGGAGTTGCTCTTGCCGTTCGAGGAGGATTCGCGGCTCGGCGTCCGCGACCTCACGGATGGCAAAGGCCACTCCGTGGCGGCCGGTCCCGCCCACTACATCGAAGAATGGACCGACGGGATCCTCCGTGAGATCATGGTGCTCATCACCGACGCCTGCCTCAAGGCGATTGCTACCCACGCCCCCTGCCTGAGCATGGACCTCTTGAACCAGGCGTGGCGGGACATCAAGCGGGTCAAAGTGGTGAATTTTCTCGACCACCTGCGCGCCCAAAAGGGAGGGAGCCATGATTGAGTCTGTTCGATCCACCCCTCCCCCAGGTCAGGGCAGGCCGTGGTTCTTTGAGGTGCTCCCTTGTCATCCCCCACCTTATCCCGGCGAGTGCTGGAGCGGCTACCTCTTGCGCTTGGCCGAGATCAACGGTGTGACGATCGGGGATTTAGCCCGTGACCTCTTTCCCCACTATCGCGGTCCTCATGCGGGTCTATCTCGCTTGAGCTGGGAATATCCCGTCGACCATTGGGCCCGTGTCCCGCTCCGCACCCAACTCTCGCTGGCGGAGCTGAAGAGACTGACGGTGGTCCCCTGGCTGGAGAAATTCCGTCCGTTACCCACTTTGGACCGCGGCACAGGAGGGCCGGGTCGTTTTCTGCAAGGGATGGTGAGCCCCCATTGGCAGGTCTGCCCGCGGTGTCTGGAGGCGCAGCCCTATCTCCCGCTGCTCTGGCGCCTGGTTCCCGTCCGCGCGTGTCTCCAGCACCGCTGTTGGCTCGAAACCGAGTGCCCTCAGTGTGAGAGACCGCTCGCCGTCCTCAAGTTGTCCTCGCGCCATCTGCGCTGTGCGCACTGCGGTACCGACGTGCGTTCCTTCCCGGTGAGGTCAGCTCCCGCCGATCTCCTTGTCGAACAAGCGCAGCGGCAGGCAGATCTGCAGTTCCTGCTCGATCCCGCGGTGAGCCTGGTGAAAATGTCGAATCCGGAAAACGAAGCTGCAGCTTTCGACCCGTCCGCCGCGATTGGCCTCAAGCTCTGCTATCTCCGGGGCCGAGCGGGCCGGTCGCTAGAAGAACTCGCTCCGCGCGTTGGAGTTCAGGCGACGCATCTGTCCTCCGTCGAGCGCGGAGAACACGCGTCGCCACTGCTCTACCTGGCTTATCTCGAAGCTTTGGGCTCGTCGTGGCCCGCGTTTGCGGCACTGGAGGTGCCCCATTCCTTCGTGGAGCACCTCCACGCGATTCCCTTTCTGTCCTTGCGGCTTTGTCCGAGTCCCGACTGCTCCAACCACGCGCCCCCGCCGAGTATGCGTGTCAAGGTCTCGGCGGACTTGCCCGACCGTCGCACCGTCCGCTTCCGTTGTGAAACCTGTGGACGCACATTCACCCGAAGCTATGAGGGGGCGTTGGTGACCAAGCCGCGCCGCCCGGTGATTCGCCCCGGGGAGCCGCCGACCGTCCCCAAGTCGGATGGAGAGATTGCTCGTCTTACGGGACTGGGCCTCCGGGGCCGAGACAATCGCGAGATTGCACAGCAGTTGGGTTGGGGCGAAAAGACGGTGCGCATGTATTGGATTGCCTTGGGTTTGGAAGAGCAGGTCCATCGCGCACAAGCCGAGCGGCGGCTTCAAGAGCAAACAGAGCGCCACGCGGCAGTGCGTACCCGAGTCGCCGCCGTCCTGAATGAACTGCTTGATCAGGACGAAGAGATTACCGTACGTCAGGTCGGTCGCGTCCTGGGGTTCAACCCCGATTACTTGCAGAGCTTTCCGGATGTGATGCAAGAGATTCGGGCCGTCGCTCCCGCGCACAATGCGCGCGTCCGGCAACATGAGCAAGATCGGCTCCTAAAGCAACTTGCGCCGGTGATCGAAGCCTTGCAGCACAGCGATCGTCGGGTGACGATGCAAGGCTTGGCACAGCAGGCCGGACTATCATTGGACATGCTCTGGCGGCGGCATCCGAAACTGTATGCGATCGTGCGGGAGGCCGTCCAAAAGCAACGGGCCCGCCTCCGCGAGACGCGTGTAGCGACACGGTGCGCCGAGGTCAATGCGGCGGCGGCTCGCCTCGCCGCGCGAGGGACTCGGTTGACCTATCGCGCCATCTGCCGAGAAGCAGGCTTGAAGGAGTACTTGGCCTACCATGATCCGGCGGTGCTGGCTCTACTTCGCCAATGGATTGGGGATTTCGCTCCTGGCGATTAAGGACGTTTTCTCAAGTTACGGTGGATTTCATTCTATTCTCAAGTTATGGTGGACGGCACACTAACTAAACC
>JAJYJL010000535.1 GCA_021789565.1 Acidobacteriota bacterium | reverse complement strand
AGTGGTTCCGACATAGTGGTGGCCTCCTACTCTTAGTGTACCATATACACTAAGACCGGGGCCACAATAAACACGAACGCGAGAATTGTTACTTCTATGTCGCACACCCATGAATGCCTACATAATTCCCCCTCATTGCATTCCGGTGTATAATTCGTGCTGGCGCCAAAGACATCATTCAACTGTAATAAGAGGGTGCGAGGAATAGGATGGAAAGCGGTATGCGCCGGTACCTTGTTGTGCTGGCGGTTGTCGTAACCCTGGGCATTGGAATTGTGATCGGCGCCTATATTTCGCACGGCGCCCGGCCGGCGAATGCGGCGGGCGCTTCGTCCGATGCCCATCCTCTGGCGGCGCTCTCCCCCGTGGAACTGTCAAACAGCTTTGCCCGCGTTGCAGAGCTCATCGAGCCCGCAGTCGTCAATATCAATACGGAATCGACGGTGCAAATTGCCGGGCGTGGGTTCGGGCCGAAAGGCGGGGAACCTTTTGATGATCTGTTCAACCGCTTTTTCAGTTACCGGCAACCCGGCCAGCTCCCAGAGCATTACCAGCGGCGCAGCCTTGGGTCGGGTGTCATCTTTGACCCGCGGGGTTACGTGCTGACCAACTACCATGTGGTGATGCAACGGGACCCCGACAAGCCAGTGGACCGCATTGAGGTCTATCTGCACGGCGACAACGGTACTAAGTACCAGGCGAGGATCATCGGGGCCGACAAGTGGACCGACCTTGCGGTGATCAAGATTGACGCCGGCAGGAAGCTGAAGGCGGCACAGTTTGGAGATTCGTCTTCGGTGAAGGTGGGAGACTGGGTCCTCGCGGTCGGCAGCCCGTTTGGCCTTGAATCAACCGTCACCGCCGGCATCATCAGCGCCAAAGGCCGTAATGTGGGAGGCGAGATTGAGCCGGGTGTGGAGGGGCAGTTCAAGAGGTTTCTGCAGACCGACGCTGCCATCAATCCCGGAAACAGCGGGGGCCCGCTGGTAAATATGGAAGGGCAGGTGATCGGGATCAACACCGCAATCGCCACCGACAAGGGGTCGAATGACGGTGTTGGTTTTGCCATTCCGTCGTCGACGGCGCGCGCCATTTACAATTCGCTGATCACTTCCGGGGAGGTACGGCGGGGCGCCATTGGCATCACGTTTATGGACCAGAGTAATCCGGCGCTTTTGCGCAGCTTCGGCGCCGACCATGGAGTTGTGGTCAACAACGTTGAGCCCGGCAGTCCGGCCGAGCGTTCGGGCCTGAAAATGGGTGACGTGATTCTGGCGATTAACGGCCAGCCTATCACATCCGGCAACGACCTTGTGCAGATAGTGTCAGGGAGCAAGATTGGCAGCAGGGTCAAGGTTGAGTTGCTGCGCGAGGGAAAGCCTGTCACGGCGACCGTCGAGATTGCAGACCGCAACAAGATCGTCGCACAGCAGCAAGCCAGCCTTGCTCCCAATACGAACAGGAGCGTGCCCGAAGAAGCGGGAGGCGTCCTGGGCATGACAGTCCGCAATCTTTCACCGGAACAAACCGCGCAGGTTGTCCGGTCATTGCACCTGCCGAAACCGCAAGGAGTGCTGGTCGACCGGGTTACACCCGAAGGCTTTGCCGCTGAAGTCAGCGTCCGGGCCGGGGATATCATCCTCAGCGTCAATCATCAGGTGGTTTCCTCGCTGAAAGATTTCGTACAAGTGCAAAGCACTCTGCGGCCAGGACAGGATGTGCTTCTACTGGTGGCACGGAAAACGGGCCGTGCCTTTACGACGATGTTTCTGGCTGATACGCTGCATTGATATGGAAAAGATGACAAATGCAACCCGGCGGCGGATCCGATGGACGGTGTTCATTGCCCTGGCAGCGTTCCTGATGCCGAACATCCGGTTGACGGCAAAGCAAAAGAAGCGGCCTCACGCGGCGCGCCGAAGCCACGTGCGCCGGAGGCGACGGCACTCCATGCACTCCCGCCATTACCTGCACGTCCGCATCCAGCCTGCCCGGGTCAGGGAGATTCAGGAGGCGCTGGAGAAAGCCGGCTTCTTCCACGACAAACCTGACGGCATATGGGGTCCAACGACCCGCGATGCCATGAAACAATTCCAGAAGCAGAACGGATTTTCTCCCACAGGTCTGCCGGAAGCCAAGCCCCTGATGCTGCTGGGCCTGGGTCCGCACCCATTGCCCCCGGGGCTTTTGCCATCGCCTCCGGTGGAGGCTGGCACCGAAGCTGGAAGCGGGGACGGTACGGAAACCAGTTCGGCTTCCGCCTCGCTCCCGGTAAAGAAACCGGCCTCTTCCAACTAATAAACTGCATCTAACGCATACGGGGAAGCCACTGTCACTTTCAGGCCTTACGGGGTACAGGCGGGTGTTGTGAGACACCGGGCCGGGCGGCATGCCGAAGTCAACGGCGGGCAGAACACCAGGACAGGGCGGTCTTTCCGCCGGGAATTCGGTGAGCGTGAATGAGGGGGCAGGATTTTTCACGCGGCTGCTGAGACGCAATCGATGAAAGCTCAAAATGGAGGATATTGTATGAAGATTCGTACTGTAATGGTCGCTGTGCTGCTGTCAGCGATGGTTGTCCCGGCGTTTGCCGATTCGGCGCGCGAGAAGGACATTTCCCGCATCCGTAATGCTCGGTTTGCATTTGAAGACATCATGCGCGCCCCAGACAAAGGCATTCCGCAGGAGCTGCTGGGGTCTGCCCAATGCATCGCGATTATTCCGGGAGAAAAACGCGCGGCGTTTGTCTTCGGAGGCACCTATGGGAGAGGGTTGGTGACCTGCCGGGCAGGAAACAGTTGGAGCGCTCCGGCATTCCTGATGGTCAGCGGAGGCAGTTTCGGGTTCCAAATCGGCGGGTCGTCCACCGACCTCATCCTGATATTCAGGAACCGCGGAGGCATGGACCGGTTGTTGAGCGACAAATTTACTGTAGGGGCCGACGCTACCGCCGCTGCAGGACCGGTGGGCCGCCATGCGGCAGCCGCCACGGATGTGGAAATGCACGCCGAGATCCTGACCTACTCACGTAGCCGAGGGGTTTTTGCCGGTGTCAGCCTGAACGGCGCGGTGGTGAAGCCAGACAGGGATGCGGATGTCGCCATGTACGGCGCCGATGTCGAACCCAAGTCCATTTTGGACGGTCATGTGCAGGCCCCTGCGGATGCGCATGGGCTGATCGAGGTCATCTCCCGCAGCGTGCGCGAGGCCCGTGGGAAGTAATACGGGCAGTGCGGGCCAGTCTATGGACGCCTGATCGCCGGAAACCCGGCGATTCAGGTGTCGATCTGCGCGCGCTGCAGCTTGTCGCTGTAATCGATATAAATGGATTTCCACTCGGAGTAAAAATCGAGCGCCGCAGTCGCGGCTTCCCGGTGGCCGTTTCCTGTGTGTTTTGTTCCCCCGAAAGGCAGGTGGGTTTCCGCCCCGATAGTGGGTGCGTTCACATAGAAGATTCCCGTTTCCATTTCCTGCATGGCCTTAAAAGCATTGTTGATATTTCGCGTGTAAATAGATGATGACAGGCCATACTCCACGCCATTGCCGATTCCGATGGCGTTTTCAAGATCCGAACAGGGAATGAGTGTGACCACCGGCCCGAAAATTTCCTCCTGGCAGATGCGCATCCCTGGCGTGCAGCCGGAAAAGATGGTGGGCGCGTAGAACCAACCGCGATCATACTCCCCGCCAGTCAGCCGTTTTGCCCCGCAGAGCACCTTGGCGCCTTCCTTGATGCCGATTTCAACATACTGTTCCACCTTGCTGAGCTGCGCTTCGTTGATGAGAGGTCCCACCTGGATTCCAGGGTTGATGCCGTTGCCGACTTTCAATTTCCGGGCGCGCTCGACGAACCTTTGCACAAACTCGCTGTAGATGTCCTGGTGAACCACGACGCGGCTTGAGGCCGTGCAACGCTGGCCGGTGGTTCCAAATCCGCCCCAGATAGCCCCGTCGATGGCCAGGTCCAGATTGGCATCCTCCAGGACGATGATGACGTTCTTTCCGCCCATTTCCAGGCAGACGTGCTTGGAGTGATCGGCGCCTGCATGGGCCACTTCGCGGCCGATTTCCGTGGACCCGGTGAACGAGATGACCGGCACATCAGGATGGCCCGCCAGCGGAGCGCCTGCCTCCGGTCCGAATCCGGTCAGGCAATTGGCCACACCCGGCGGGAGGCCGGCTTCTGTCAATACTTTTACGAGATTGAGGGCTGAGAGCGGCGTGTCTTCAGCGGGCTTGATGACCACGGTGTTGCCGCAGATCAGTGCCGGCATCATTTTCCAGGCCGGAATCGCCATGGGAAAGTTCCACGGCGTGATCAGGCCGCAAACGCCGATGGGACTTCGAACGGACATGCAGAACTTGCTGGGGAGTTCAGATGTGGTGGTCTGGCCGAACAGACGGCGACCTTCGCCGGCCATGTAAAAAGTCATGTCGATGGCTTCCTGGACGTCACCTCGCGTTTCTTCCAGAGGTTTTCCCATCTCACGCGTCATGTCGCATGCCAGAGCTTCCTTACGTTCAGCGAGCAACCGGCCGGCGCGGTAAAGGATTTCTGCGCGTTTGGGGGGAGGAGTCCGTTTCCACCCAGGGAAGGCAGCCGTGGCCGCCGCTACAGCCGCGGCGACATCTTCCGCGTTGGACCGCTGGAACGTTCCGATCCGGTCATTAAAATCAGCGGGATTGATGTTTTCAAAAGTTTCGCGGCCAAGGGATTCAACCCACTGGCCGCCAATGAGATTCTTATAGGTCTTGTCACTGTTCATCATTCCCCACAAGGTAACGGCAGAATAAAAACTGGCCGGAGTCTTTAAACTTTGTGCAATTATTGGACGACACTGGATCAAAGGCTGTTGCTTCTAAAATCGGCTTCGCCCTGCTTCACGAAGAGTACCTGGTGTTGCCGACGCGCCTTATTGACACAGTGTACCCTGCCGACTAGTATAATGTGGGATCAGGGGGAGAGGAGCCCGTTTGCGTGCTCCTGCAATCGAGCCATGCGATCAGAACCTAACCTCGAAAAAAGGCGGCGCGAAGTCTTGTCGGCTATCGTTCGCCAGTACATCGCAAAGGGGCTGCCGGTGGGGTCAAGATCGGTGGCCAGCGAAACTGGGGAGTCTCTGAGTCCGGCTACGGTTCGCGCCGTGATGGCGCAGCTTGAAAGCGAAGGTTTTCTGGAACAGCCGCACACCTCGGCTGGCCGGATTCCTACGGATAAGGCTTACCGGTATTATGTTGACCGGCTGATGCAGATGGCGCGACTGACTCCTGCGCTGGTGAAGTTTATTGAAGAAAGTCTCAACGGAGATGAGGTGCCTAACGAACAACTGATGGCCCGGGCCTCGCATGTGCTGGCAGAGGTTTCAAGCAATGTGGGGCTGGTGCTGGGGCCTGCACATGACGAGAAACTGCTGGAATATATCAAGTTCATCAAGCTGCCTGAGCGGCGCGTGCTGGTGGTGATTGTTTCCAGGCCCAACCTGGTTGAAAACAAGGTGTTGCGGCTGGATGAGGATATCAGCCAGGAAGAGTTAGACCACAGCGCCGCCTATCTTAATGCGGAGTTCCAGGGATGGTCTCTGAGGACGATACGGCTGGAGATTTTCAAAAAGATCGAGGAGGCCAGGGAGCTTTTTGATCATCTTTTGCAGAGCGTCGGCCGGCTTCTTATCGAAGGGGCGCTGGGGCACGATGAACTTGCTCCCCTGTTCGTCGAGGGTACCGCAAGGATTCTTGAGCAGCCTGAATTTGAAGACGTACAAAAAATCCGGCAATTGCTGCTGGCCTTTGAAGAAAAGGCCAAGTTGATCGATATTCTGGGATCGTTCCTGCATTCTTCAAGCACCGGTGTGCAGGTTGTGATTGGGAAAGAGAATCCGTCCGATGAAATGCGCCATTGCGCTCTGGTGATGGCGCCGCTCAGGTACGGATCCAGGATTGTGGGGGCCCTGGGAGTGGTTGGTCCTACGCGGATGGAATACGACCGTGCTGTCACCACGGTCGACTATGTCGCCCACCTTTGTAATCGTTTGTTGAGTGTCAATTGAATATTCTTGGTTGAGTTCTCCCAAACAAGCAGGCAGTGAATCCACGAGAGACTGGTGTTTCACCCCAATTTGGGACAGGATAAAATAATGAAGTTATGACCGACGAAAAGAACTTAAACGAAGAACACGAAACCACGGCCGGCGCGCCGGCTAACAGTTCCGCCAGACCGGAGGTGAAAGACGAAGGCGAGCTTCCCCGTGACCTGGCT
>JAJYJL010000534.1 GCA_021789565.1 Acidobacteriota bacterium | reverse complement strand
TGTTCCCCCGGAGAAGGTGCTGGAAATCGGCAACGTGCTTTCCCACTATGGGCCGGTTGCCCACCAGGTTGTGGACAAGTACGAGCGGGCCGAAGGCGTCACCAACACAGACGTTTGCGATTTCAAGCCCAACAGGAAATATGATCTCATCCTCAGCATCTCGACCCTCGAGCACGTGGGGTGGGACGAGGAGCCGAAAGACGAGTCCAAGGTCCTTCGGGCGTTCGAAAACCTGCGCAGCCTTCTGGCGCCCGAGGGAAGGCTGGTGGTAACTATTCCACTAGGCTACAACCCTTCGCTTGACCGGATGATTGGCGAAGGCCGTATCGGATTTTCCGAAAGCGTTTATCTGAAGAGGAAGCAGCGCGGGAATCTCTGGAAAGAGGTCAACGCCGGGGAAGTCCGGCATCCGCGATATGACCGGCAAGCCTTCGCCGCTCACGAACTGCTTGTTGGCATTGTTGAGAATCGTTAGGCCCGGGAATTGATCGGGGTTATCTCACCTGCAACGCTTTGGATTGCATTATTGCTGGGATGCGGTCCCGGAGCCCCGCCGTAGAACTTCCGGGACCACAGTCCGTGCTATTTCATTGAGCTCGCATCATTTGCTTTCGAATGCCAAAAATAAAGGTTCTCTTTCCAGCCCCCCGGGCTGATCTCCGTGATGACGTGGTCGTTCGAGGCTATCGTCGTATAGTCGACCTGGGTCTGATCATTCTTTCTGGCTTCGTTGACCAGTTTGACAGGCGCCTGGCCTACAAGCTTTCCCTCTTTGTTGTAAAACTTCACCGCAGGCGGTTTCTGGTTGTTGACCACGTCAATCTTGTAGTTGCCTGGTTTGAGCTTCAGGGTCTTGCCAACAGTTGCAGGATAGAGCACGTCGATCTTGTCTGTCTTGCCGAATGCCATTGCTGAAAATAAGAAAACTATACCCAGCGCGGATATGACTATCCTATCTATTTTGTTCGACATAAGAATATCAGGCCTCCTGGTGCTGATTTTTAACCACAGTTTGTTTGAGAACGCCACCCATCGAATAGGTTGCCCCAAGACGAATAAAAGGCAAAACTGTCCAAATTTGAAACACTTTTTGGGTGGGGAGTGGCTAACTTGCGGCCATCTGGTTTGGGTTCGTACGAGTCAGTAGGTAAGATGCCGTTGGGCGAAAATTACCCTTGGGCAGGTGACGAAACTTTTCCCTGGAGGAGCCATGAATCGCCGACCTTTTCAATGGTGGCGTTCCGAAGCCGGGATGCCTGATCGAGGCGGGAAGCACCGATCCCTGCCACTGCAACCCGGCTTCTACTGGAACCCAGGATGATCGGCGAGAGAAACCAGCAAACCCTGTCTACAAGTCGCAAATCAAAGAAGCTCCCAAGGACTTCGCCGCCACCTTCAACCATCAGGCTGATGATTTCCTCTTTCGCCAGCCGCCGGAGCAATGCCTTCAGAGGGACCTGTTTGCCGCGGAACGAAAACACTCTTACGCCGGCTCGTTCCAAGCGGGCTTTTTTCGCGGCGCCGGCCCTGTCGCTACAGGCGACAATGCATCGGCCTGACTTCACAACCTGCGAGTCAAGGGGAATGCGCAGCCGGGAATCGAGCACGACGCGCCAGGGTTCTGCCGCGCCGCGTGTTCGCGGACCAAGGTGCGGATCATCGCTGAGGACTGTATTAATTCCCACCAGCACGGCCTGGTGCTCGGCGCGTAGTCGCCTGGCCCGGTGGCGGGCTGCTTCGTCCGTGATCCATTTTGATTGCCCGGTCCGCGTGGCGATTTTGCCATCCAGGCTGGTGGCGACTTTTGCAGTCACGAAAGGCATGCCCGTGGCCTGAAACTTCACATACATTTCATTCAAAGCGGCGGCTTCTACTGAACAAACGCCGCCATGGACCCGCAGCCCGCGCCGGGTCAGTAGCCTAGCGCTCTTCCCGGCAACCAGCGGGTTGGGATCTTTCATGGCGTAATACACTTCCCGGATTCCCGCTTTCAGAATGGCTTCCGTGCAGGGCGGAGTCCTGCCGTGGTGGCAGCAGGGTTCGAGCGTCACATAGAGCGTGGCCCCGCGGGCGCGCGCGCCGGCGTCGTTCAGCGCTTCAACCTCGGCATGGTTGGTACCCGCGCCGTGATGGAAGCCCTTGCCCACCACGCGGCCTTTGCGAACAATCACGCAGCCCACCCACGGGTTCGGGTAGGGAAGTCCCGGGCACTGGCGCGCCAATCGCAGCGCCATGCGCATATAGAATTCCGGCGGGCGGCGTAAGGTTCGTGTGGGCAATTACTGCACCTTGCTCAGGAGGTGTCCGAGTTTATCTTTCTTCACTTTCAGATACGCCCGGTTGGCCCCGTTGGGCGTAATCTCAAGCGGCACTCGCCGCAAAATTTTGAGCCCATGTTTCCTGATGCCGGAAAGCTTGTCCGGATTATTGGTGAGCAAATGGACTTTGCGAACGCCCAGGTCTTTCAGAATCTGCGCGCCCACCGAGTAATCCCGCATGTCGGCGGGCAGTCCGAGCCGCTCGTTGGCCTGCACCGTGTCGAGCCCTTTGTCCTGCAGCGCGTAGGCTCGAATCTTGTTGGCCAGCCCGATGCCGCGTCCTTCCTGGCTGAGATAGACGATGACGCCTTCGCCCTTTTCGCCCACTTTTTTCATGGCGGTCTTAAGCTGTTCGCGGCAATCACAGCGAATCGAGTGCAGCGTATCGCCCGTGATGCACTGCGAATGCACCCGCACCAGCGCGGGGCGGTCGGGAGAAATTTTTCCCATCACCAGCGCCAGATGCTCGCGGTTCTGCGAGGGGCACTCGTAAACGTAAGCCGTAAACATGCCGAATTCCGTTGGCAGTTGCGCGCTTGCCAGGCGCGTCACCAGCTTTTCCCGGTAGCGCCGGTATTCAATGAGCTGTTCAATGCTCAGCACCTTCAGCCGGTGCCTGCGGGCGATCTTTGCAATGCCGGCCGCCAGCGCGGACTTTCCATTCTTGTCCAGAATTTCGCACATCACGGCCACAGGCTTCAGCCCGGCCAGGCGAACAAGGTCGACCGAAGCTTCCGTGTGGCCCGCCCTCGACAGAACGCCGCCCGTGCGCGCCCGCACCGGGAAGATGTGGCCCGGCCGGATCAGGTCATAAGAGTGCGCCCTGGGCGAGGCCAGCAGGCGAAGGGTGGTGGCGCGGTCCTGGGCGGAAATTCCGGTCGTGGTTCCTTTTCGCGCATCGACGGAAACGGTGAAGTCGCAGCCAAACGGCGTCGCGTTTTCATCGGCGCCCACCATAGGCGGCAGGCCCAGCTTCAGCGCGCGCTCGCGTGTGAGGGCGGCGCAGATGAGGCCGCCGCCTTCCTTGATCATGGTGTTGACGTGGGCGGCGGAAACTTTCTCCGCAGCCATCACAAAGTCCGCTTCATTTTCGCGGTCCAGGCTGTCGCGGATAATCACCAGCCGGCCGGCGCGGATGTCCCGCACGGCTTCTTCAACTGTAGACTGATGCGGCATAAATCCTCTCTAACTTCTGGCGCTGCCGAGTGTGGCCAGCAGAGACAAGGCGGTCCGGGCAGCTTCAATTCCCTTGTTCGATTTGTTGTTTCCGGCGCGCCGCGCGGCGTCGCGCATGTTGTAAGTGGCTAGAACTTCAAAAATGATGGGCACGTCATGCCGCAGCGAGACGTCCATAATTCCCCTGGCGCATTCATTCACCACCAGCTCAAAGTGGTAAGTATCGCCTTTGATCACGGCCCCCAGCGCGATGATGGCGTCCCATTTCTTCCGCGAGGCCAGCCGCTGGGCGAGGATGGGAATTTCGAAGCATCCCGGCACGACGAAAACGCGGATGTTGCTTTCTGGAACTCCCGCCTCGAGCAGCGTTTCAACACACTTCTTTTCCAGGCTCAGGGTGATTTCGCGGTTGTATTCACCGCGGATGACAGCGATGCGAAAACGCGAAACATCTTTTCGGTCGAGCGCCGGCGTTGGAGCTTTGGATTCTGCTTTCCGCAACCTCATTTCTTCAGCAGCCTTTCGATGTATTTGCCGAGGATGTCAACCTCGATGTTGACCTGCTGCCCGGGCTTCTTGCCCCCAAGAGTTGTGTGGCTCAGCGTGTAAGCGAGCAGGGAACACTGGAAGGTGGAGCGCGTGGCTTCCACCACGGTCAGGCTGATGCCGTCGACGGCTATGGAACCTTTGGGCACAATGTAGCGGGAAAGGCGCGCGGGCATCGCAAACGTAAAAAGCCTGGCCTCGCCCTCACTCTGAATCGATTTGATCCTGGCTGTCGCGTCCACGTGGCCCTGCACCAGGTGGCCGCCGATCAGGCTCTGGAGCGTCAGGCACCGTTCAAGATTCACTGCGTCGCCGGCCTTCAATTGGCCCAGCGTGGTTTTGCGCAGCGTTTCGGGCATGTAAACAACCCGGAATGAATTTTTGTCAAAGCCCTGCACGGTTGAGCAGACGCCCTCAACCGAGACGCTTTCTCCGTCCTGCAGCTTCCAGCCGCGGGGCCTGCGAATGGTCAGAATGCGCTGCCAGCGAGCGCTGCTGATGCCGAGCACCGGGCTGGTGGTTTCAACAATCCCGCTGAACACAAAACCTCATTTCTTCCTATCGGAACTCCATGCAATTTCCAAAACCGCCGGCCGAGCGCCGGGCAGGCTGTTAAAAAAGGCCACCCGTCATGCTGATCACGCGAAGCGGGAGAAGCATCTGCTGTACCGTACCGAAAATGAATAAAGCAGATCCTTCGCTTCGCTCAGGATGACGTGGCGGAGGAAGTATTTCAACAGCCTTCCAACCGGCCTCGCGTCCGGCCTGGACCTTTGCCAGGCGAAGTCGCGTTTTGCCTGGAAGCAAGATTTCTGTTTTGGGGAGATGGGATTCTGGCGAGGGGCGATGGCCGCGTTCACCAGGAAAACAACCCCGCATCGGGGCAGGGAAAACTATCAACTGTTTGCACCCACAGACACGCGGCACCGCGGCCCCAAACGGAGGCCTGCCTGCGCACAAACGCGGGCGCCTGACCCTCTCCCATCCGGACTATACCGTCGGCCCCGGAATTTCACCGAGTCCTGAAGTCCTCAGAAGCCTGCTCTCTTCACCGGAAAGCCAATGAAGGTGAGCAATTGAAACGCTCTGAGTTCTCCTCGCGGGCTCTACCGCCGATCGGGAATTGGGAAGACGTTCTTTCCGTCATCCCTCACCCTGCCCCGAAGGTCATCTCTACAAGTTGTCATTCTTTTTATACCATGAAAATGGAGGGTGCCTCAAGTTGGGGGGTAACCCGCCATCCGTTCCAATGTCGTTCCGGCACGACATCAATGTTCCTCACTGCCGAACAGGAGGGCTGTACCACTAAGGGACGCGATTCTGATAAACTCTCAAGGAGTTCAAGCCAGAGAGCGATTGTTGATACCGATGCTAAATGAGAGCGACACACAGTATCTCCAGCTGAATTTCCGCCGCAACAGGGTTGTTCTGTTTCTAGGGTCGGGCTTCTCCAGCGAGGCGCGGAATGTGGCTGGCGATCCGCTGCCCGATTCCCGAAAACTCGGCCGAAACCTCTGGGAGTTCTTAGAGTATCCCAGTGACTATGACGGGACCGAACTCAGGTACCTTTACGATGCGGCGCGAAAGAAAAAGGGCGAAACTGCTTTGAGGGACCGACTTAAGGGGATACTTACGGTAACTCGGCACCCGGGCTGGTACGAAGCTGTATGCGGGTGGTTTTGGAGACGAATATATACAACAAATATCGATGATTTGCTCGAACTCATTTTTCGTGGCGCGCACGGAGTCCCGTCGCTTGACCGCGTCGTCGCGCCTGATGACTACACGGAACGTGACATGCTCCTCAGACGGATCCAATACGTCAAGCTCCACGGAAGCATAGATGTCGCAGATAGGCCGCTAACGTTCTCTCCCATAGAATACGGGCGTCGTGCTTCGCTACACGACGTCTGGTACGATCACTTTCTCCGCGACTATTGCACCTGTCCGACGGTACTGGTAGGCACAGAACTCAATGAGCCGCTGTTTTGGCAGTATTTGGCAGCACGCCAGGAGCGACCACGAGGCGCGCCGGAATCCCGCCCGAAGTCGTTTTTGGTCTGCCCGAACATTTCAAGGGCGCGGGCCGATGCCTTAGTATTACTATGTTAAGTCGTATCGTCACGAACCCGCTCGAATTTCGTTCCGCATGAGGGACAGAGTCCGCTCGATCTCACCAGCCAGGGCTGGATCGCGTGGAGAATCCGTTCCCACGTCGCACC
>JAJYJL010000533.1 GCA_021789565.1 Acidobacteriota bacterium | reverse complement strand
GTCTCAAGGGAGAAGAAGCCGACCGTTCAGCGGAGAGCTTCTCAACTCCGATTTCCATTCACCCCGAAAATCCGAAGTACTTTCTTTTTCGAGGCAGGCCTCTGGTTTTGGTTGCTGCAAGCGAGCATTACGGTTCTGTCGTAAACCGTCCCTTCCACTTTGCTCGTTATCTGAAGGAAGCTGCAAACGACAAACAAACAGTAACCCGCACGTTTCTTCTCTATCGTGAGCTTCAGACAGCTCGGAACCCGTGTTCACCTGTGAAACCTGAATCGCCGGTTTTCATCGCGCCCTGGCCGCGGACAGGGTCCAGAAAGGCTATGGACGGAGAACCGATTTATGATCTGGATCGCTGGAATCCGGAATACTTTGAGCGCTTGCACAAATTTCTCTCGATGGCTTCAGACCTGGGGATCGTTGTTGAGTTGACGGTGTTCAGTAACACCTATGCCGACAGCATCTGGGCGTTGAACCCTCTTCGAGCAAAGAACAACCTGCAGGGAATCGGGAATGTGGAATGGCCGGATTACACATCTCTAAGAGACATACGCCTAGTTGAAAAGCAGTTGTCTTACGCACGCAAGATTGTTCAGGAGACCAGCCGGTATGACAACGTTTATTACGAAATCTGCAATGAGCCGGGCGGGGGTGAACCACACCATCCAACCCCCGGGCAGGTGGACGATTGGCAGCGGGAAATGGGCAGGGTCCTCCGGAATGAACTTCAGCGGCTTGGGCGACGACACCTGCTTTTTGGTCAAAGCGCCTTCAGTTATACGCCGCGCTTCAGCCAAAGCTTTGATGCGGCTTTTTCCGGCAAGCTGTTCGATGCGGTTAACGTTCACCCTCTTCCGGGCCTGATATACAAGGGACAGACCTATGATCTTGGGCAGTTCATGTCCAAGCAGCTGAAATTAGCTGCCTTTCGCGACTTTTTCCTGGCAACCTATCCGGCCCGTAAGCCCTGCGTCTCGGACGAGGACAATGCAGCCAGCCTATACATGGACACGCAAGGTTGGACGATTCAGCGCAAGCGTGCCTGGATGGCCATCATGACGGGCGCTCACTATGATTTCATTGATTTCACCATCCGGGTTGATGCGGAGACCGGAACTCCAAAATCGCGGCGGGAAATTCGGAGTTGGATGCGAAACCTTTCCGAGTTTATCCAATCGGTTGATGTCATCCACTCCAAACCTCTGCCGGATTGGATTGAGAGTATGCCAGAGCACCTTGTGGGTACAGCACTGGTCGTGCCCGGTATGGAATACATTGCCTATCTGGCTGATGCGCGCGACGTGACTGATCCCACGGCAGGCGGGCCCATCAGTGGTCCCGTTTCCTTTCGGCTTCCCAGCGGGAGTTTTCGGGTCTGCCTCTATTCCCCAACGTCGGGTGGTTATTCTCCCTGTATCAAGTCGCACGGGGAAAAGCGGGTGCAGGTGGAGTTGCCGTCGTTTCAGGAGGACGTCGTAATTCGAGCGACTCGTGTCGGGGAGGATTGAGTCGCGACGCGTGCGTCTTACTGGGTGCTTCAGGAATAGGCTATGGATAGAAGAGACTTCATACGCAGGGCAGGGTTGGTTTCTGCCGCTTTAACGGCGGCTACTTACCCCGTAGACGGGGCTGGCGTAAGGGATGGGAAATTTCAACCCGTTCAGGGGCAGGGTTCCCGAATCCTCTCAAATAGTAAATTGACGTGGGAACTTGAATGGCGTGACAGACGCCTCAGAAGTTCTCGCCTGGAGAATAGACTTTCGGGGAATACGTTTTCATTGCCAACTGAGCACGAGATCGCCCTTACTTTTTCGGCCGCCCAGTCTAGGGTTGAGATTACTTGGTGGCATTTTAAGTTCGGATCCGATTTAACTTCGGTCCCCCCAACAAAGGAACGAGGCCTTCACCTGGGCTTTCATCAGCCGAATACCACTGAGCAAGGGTGGGGAGTCACTGAAAACCTCCTGCTGCGTGGCCTGAGCGGAGTGAAGCAAAGCCCGGATCCGATTTCGTACGACGGTTACGGCTGGTTTCGCAAGCATTTCGAGTTGCCGAAAGATGCCGAAGGTAAAGAGATTGTGACGGTTCTGGGAGGTTACGATTACCTGGATTGGAATGAATATTGGGTCTACCTCAATGGCGCAGAGATTGGCCATCGGCTCTCTTCTGGACGGTGGCGATCTCCAGGCCTGTTCTCCGTGCTACCCGGGGGCCCGCACTATGCGTCCGTGCGCTTTGGTCAGGGACAAAAGAACCTGCTTGCTGTGAGGACCCGCGGCTATGACAGGCGCTTCGGTGGGCTAAGCGACGAAGTGCTCAGACACTGTGTATTCGAACCGGTCCTTGTAGACCAATTCGTGACGGTGGGCAAGACATATCTCCACCTCACCGACTTTGAGGTCGTGAGAGTAAAGCAAGCAAGCCAAACCCGAGTAGCTTTCGAGCTGCGAAGCGCTTCACATCCAATCCGCGTTTTCGCTCACTATGAGCTGGATGGCCCTACGCGCCGCAAGTGGTTGGAGGTTGCTAACGAAGGTTCCACAGAAATGCTTTTATTGGACCTTCAACTCGACTCGTTCAAAGTAGGGAAGCCCACTTCAGAGGGTGGCCAGGGAGAACCAGTCTTAGTGGACGATGAAGCCTTTTGTGCGATCGAACATCCGGCCGGAGTGAACCAGGGTGGCGAGGAACAGGTCAGAATGTTGCACTTCCCAGCCCGGCATTTAAAACCCGGTGATACCACCCGCAGCTACACTTCTCTTGTCAGTGTCGCGAAACCGGGTGAAGCGCTCGAACACTTCATATCCTACATTCAGGAACGAAGCCCGCGAAAGCAGAAAGCTATTGCCATCTTTGATCCTTTCGGGATCAACAACCAATGGGGTGGATGTCCTACGCTGAATGATCTGGAAATGCTCAATGGACTGGAAGTTCTTAAAAACTGGCGGAGGAAAGGATTCCAGTTCGATTATTATGTTCCCGATTGGGGTTGGGTCGACCAGGCCTCCGACTTGAAACGTTTCGCACCCCAGGCCTTTCCAGACGGCCCGGGACGGGTAATCGAAGATGTCAAGTCCCTTGGAATGGACTTTGGCCTTTGGTTTTCGGTCAGCGGTGGTAACGAGTCGTGTGGTCAGTATGCACCGGCGTGGCCCAGCCAGGTTCCCTCTCCCGGCGGTCCATCTGAACCCGGTCCTCCGCAGATGATTTATCGCAATGGTTACCCCGTTGGCGCCGGTGCTCCTGTGACATTTTGCCTGGCTTCCGAACCTTATTTCAGCATTCTGAAGAATGCGATTCTTTTTCACATTCGGGAGAACAGCCTGAAATTCTTTAAGCTGGATTCAGGCAGTTATTACTGCAACAGCACCCATCATGAGCATCTTCCCGGGAAATATTCTGTTGAGGCCATGTACGACCGACTTCTGGAGATCGCGGAAGGCGCGCGAAAGCTGGTTCCCGATATATATGTCATGTGGTATTGGGGAGTGCGGTCGCCTTTTTTCGCGTTGTACGGCGATTCCATTTTTGAATCGGGGCTCTACATGGAAGGTTCAGGAACCAGTTGGTTCCCAGCTCTCTATTACCGAGATTCGGTTACCCTGAATCTTGACCAAGGCACGTGGTTTGTAAAGACGGTCCCCCCTATCAACAAGGATAGTCTGGGCGTGTGGCTTGCTGATACGCGATGGGGAAATTTTATGGGCAATCGTCGCTGGAAAGAAGCTTTGGTCATGGATCTGGGTCGGGGAAACCTTCTGTTCCCGCAACTTTGGGGGGACATCTATTTATTGGACGACGAAGACATTGGCTTCCTGAATGAAATGGTTTCACTAGTAAAGAAAAATGAGGCGCTATTCCTGAGGCGAAGAAACGTCCTGGGAGATCCCTGGAAGAATGAAGTCTATGGGTATGCCAATTTTCGTGGTTCACACGGCTTCCTGTTCATTAACAATGTCTACTTTGCCTCGAGAAAGGCAAAATTTAGCCTCGGCCCTGATATCGGACTGCAGGCCAGGGCAAATACGAAAATCCGAATGTGTTCCCACTTTCCAGACCGAAAGCGCCTCGCACGTCACGACAGTTCAGAATTCAAGACTGGTGATCTAGTGGAAATCTGGGTACGGCCGTTTGAAATTCTGATGCTGGAGATTGCCCCAAGCGAAGGAATCTCGCAGACGTTACCCGTTCGTACAGTGGATTCCAGAGAATATGCCGACCTGGGCATCCGGTTAGCTTTGCAGTCGATTCCTCATGCTGGTTGGATGAAGATGCAGTTTGCCGATGCCGCACGGTTTGAAAAAGAGGGCAAGCAAAAGAAGGAATTTGCTTTTGCCGCAGAACTTCCTTCCCTGGAAGAAGGGACCCACATTCTGGCTATTCCGATTCGGCTGCGGCGCGGGAAAGTAGAATGGCGGTACAGTCCTACGGTGGTCGAACTCGTTCAGGTCGTCGCGCGGATTGGGCAGCAGAAAGTTCAGCTAATTCCAGTTCCCAGTGCTCGCCAGTACGGTGATACACAGCAGGCAGGCTGTTCCTGGGTCTTGTACAAAATCCGCCTGGGTCCCCGGCAATCTCACCAGCAGTTGCAGTTCATGGTGCACGCATATTTACCCGAAGACGTTGAACCCCAAATTGAGGGGTGGATCGTCAAGCAATGGTGGAAGGAAAGCACTCGGCCTCTAGGGGACAGCTTCTTTGCTGATGAGCCCTCATAGCTGTGTGGATCAGGTCAAAGAGCATGAATGGAAACCACTGAATTGCTATCCCTGAATATCAATCCGGTCACCTTTTTAGATCGGAAAAGTCTGCGGATTTTCTGATGAAACCATGAATCAAAGCGAAGCAGTAGGAAATTTCGGATAGCCTGTCAACAACCACGGAGAGAACGATGGATCCAATCAATCGCAGGTCATTTCTGGGTAAAGTCGGGATGGGCGCTTTGGCGATGGGCCAGCTTGGAGAAAGTCAGGCTTCAGCTAATCCTTTCCCTGGCGGGGCAGATCCAACCGGGACAACTCATGAAATTTACGCAATCGAACGATGTGTGACGGAGTGGGCATATTCTTCCGGCAAAGCCTATGCCGACCCTTTCAATCAGGTGGAGTTGGATGTGGTGTTTCGTGATTCCCAAGGACATGAACAACGGGTGCCTGCCTTCTGGGCGGGAGGGCAAACCTGGCGGATTCGCTATGCTCCGCCGCGTCCCGGACATTACACGTACCGTACGGTTTCCAGTGACCCCAGCAACCCCGATCTTGATGGTCAAACAGGTGTTCTGGAGGTTTCACCATATACGGGCGACAATCTGCTGATCAAGCATGGCGGAATCCGTGCGGCCGCTGACCGGCGGCACTTTGAGCATCAGGATGGCACGCCATTCTTCTGGCTGGGCGACACCTGGTGGATGGGGCTTTGCTGGCGCCTGGGGTGGCCGGATGACCTTCGGACGTTGGCGGAGGACCGAATCCGCAAGGGTTTTTCAGTGGTTCAGATTGTTGCAGGACTTTATCCTGACATGCCTCCGTACGATCCCCGAGGGGCAAACGAAGGGGGGTATCCTTGGGAACCGAACTACACTCGGATCAATCCCCACTATTTCGACATGGCAGACTTGCGAATCCGCTACCTGACAGAGCAGGGATTAGTTCCCTGTGTAGTGGGCTGCTGGGGATACTTTCTGACGTTCATGGGCATAGAGAAAATCAAGAAGCACTGGAGGAATATCATCGCCCGGTGGGGAGGCTATCCCGCCATTTGGTGCCTGGCCGGTGAAGGAACCATGCCTTACTACCTTTCCAAGCACAAGGCAAGGGACGCGGCTCTGCAAAAACGTGGCTGGACAGAGATGGCAAGATACGTACGAAAGATTGATCCCTACCATCGCCCCATCACGATTCATCCGTCCAGAAGCGCCATGGACACAGTGGAAGATCCGGCGGTACTCGATTTCGATATGCTTCAGACTGGGCATCAGGACTGGCAGAGTATTCCGTCTACGATCAATACGCTGACGGGTGACCTGAAGCGGGAGCCGCGGATGCCCGTGCTGGTGGGAGAAGTTTGTTACGAGGGCATTCTGGATGAGAATCACCAGGAAATTGAGCGCTACATGTTCTTGTCTTGTATCCTGAGCGGAGCGGCGGGACATACCTACGGCGCGAACGGCATCTGGCAGGTGAATCGAAAGGGAAAACCCTATGGCGCATCTCCACTCGGCGGGAACTATGGAACCATCCCATGGGATACGGCGATGAGCCTGCCCGGTTCCACC
>JAJYJL010000532.1 GCA_021789565.1 Acidobacteriota bacterium | reverse complement strand
CGAGGTGAGGACGCAATTCGTCCCGTACTTGTACCAAGCGGAAAACATGGTTCCTCCTTTTGAAGGAGGGGGCTATTCGCCCCCATCCTCGGTTGGCTCCGGCTCGGCCGGAGGTTCGTGTTTGGAAGAACTGGCCTTAATCGCGGCAACGATCAGTTCTCCCACCTCGGTTGCCGTGTACTTACGTTCTTCAACGGTCTGCTTTTTTCTCGGCATGGTGCTCCTTTCAGATCGGTCGCCACCGTGAGCGATAGCGGCCCGCGATAGCACGTCGGGTACCCAGCGCGATTACGAAGCGCCGATAAGTGATAACGTAGGCGTGTAAGTGCGATGGGTACCCGACGTGCGAGTAGCACGCGGGCACGGTGGCGCAACGGCAATGTTTTCGGCGCAATCGCGCAATCGGCGCGGCGAATTGTTCGCCTCAACCATAGTGCGGTAGCGCTTATGTCCAGTGATGCGGTTCATTCGTCCTCGTCATCCTCTCCCGGCGGTAGCAGGCGGTTATTGAATCCCAACTCCCGCAAGAGAAGATCAAGTTTTCGGCCCTTGTAATGGGCGTGGATGTTTACGATGATCTCCGCGAACTCCCGGTCGTCTTTGAGGTCTTCATATTTCTGTTCCAAGTTCCGCAAGTTTCTCCGGAGATCCGCGTACTCGTCTACGGTGCGGTTGATGGCTTGAATAGCGCGCGATGGCGGTGGAGTCCGCTGGGGTGGTTCGGGGTGCGCCGTTGGGTAGGAAGGCCCGCTGGTCGCTTGCGCTATCACCACAACAGCTATAAAAACGAAGATGAAGAGTACCATCACAAAGAACAGTAAGACGGTGGCCATCACGCCCCTCCATTCGTCATTTCCTCATCCTTGCGTTTGAGGACGGATTCGGGGATACGGACCGGCTGATAGACACGTTTCCCCGGCTTGGGCGTCCCGAGCTTCTTCACGCCCAGATAGTCCTTGAACATCTCGCGGGCTTTCCAGTACGAGACGTTGTAATGGGTTGCTATTTCACTATAGGTGAAACACCGCTCCCTGATCGGGAACGGCTCTTGAGGTGGGAAATCTTTGTTGGTAAGTTCGTTCGGACTTCTTCCGAAATCACGTTTCAAGTTTCATGTTCATCATGACCTCCTGTTAGATTTTTGCCAATTGTTACTGCCTTGGCGGGCGTTTTTCGACAGGGACATAACCTTGGTGGCTCCGATACGCCCGTGATTAGCCAAGGACAGCCTCCTTGCTAGGCGCAGAGCGCCAATGGGTAAAACGCCTCCGGATACGTCGTCCGAAGATCCATGACACCTACTTACCAAAATGCTCGATGTGGCGCAAGGGAAAAATGCGCCGCGCCACAAAGAGACAAAGGTACAATAATTCCCAACATTTTCTTCGGCGAAACTCCGAATGACGGCTTTGAGGGCTAAAACGCCGTGTGTCAGCCGCGTGTCAATATCCGCCCAAAGTACGCCAAAGCGCAACATCCAACACATCTGGTTTTTCAATAAGTTATTTGTTTTCAGTAAAGCGCGAAGGTCCGAATCCCACCCTCTCCGCCATGTACCGTACGGTACGTGGGGCGCCGCTCCAGCATTTGGTACAGAGTTCCTCCAGGCTATTCGCCTCTGACTGCCAATAAAATTTGCAGGGTGAGTTCGAAGGTCCACTGAGTTGCAAGAGCAGTGTTCATCGGCCCTATCCGCGTGCTAGCAGGCTCATGATGCCTTCCACCGGAATGCGCAGCCAGGATGGCCGGTTGGCAAGTTCATACCGGACCTCGTAGAGGGCTTTTTCAAGAATGAAGAGGTCGAGCAAGCGCGCGAAGATTTCGGGGTCGGCAGGGCAGGAAGAGCAGCCTTGGATGGTTTCCTGATAGCCCTGCATGAAGGCGGCAGACGCTTCGCGTTCCCAATCGAGAGCGGATTGTTCGAGCATCCCGATCTTTTCCGGTTCGCCCGCGCCTGCTTCAAACAGCGCTGACCATGCGGCATAGTCGAATGAGCGCAACATGCCAGCAACATCTCTGAGCGGGCTGTGCCTGGTGCGCCGTTGCGCGAAAGGGCGGGCGGGCTCTCCCTCGAAATCGATGATGTAAAAATCTTCGCCGGCCACCAGCACCTGTCCCAGGTGGAGATCCCCGTGGAAGCGGGTCTTTTTAAGGGTCGAACCTGATGCCAGGTCGAATCCGGAAATCAAACCCAGGATCCGCCCGCTCTGTTCGAGCAACGCTTGCACGCGCACATGCTGTTCCGGCGGCAGCATGCTTTCAGAATTGGCGAGCAGTCCGAAAGTTGTTTCCGCTTCGGATTGGATTTGCCGTTTCCAGCCGGAGAGATCGGCGGTGGTGATGGGCTCAGGCCGGAAGGCGGCGTCGCCGCTTTCGATGGCAAAGGCGCGGTGGAGCTCTGCAACACGAATGCCGAGGCGGTGGGCAAGCGCATCATAAGCCCTGTTGCCGCCTTCGTCCACCCTGCCCTGCAGGATGCCGCTGAAAATGCGCTTCAGGCGGCTGAGCGTGAATGACCAGCCGTCTCCCTGGTTCGCAACAAAGCCCTGCATCGTGGCGAGCGCGGTCGGCTGCTGCTCGCTGTCGAACAGCTCAATCGAGCCGAGCAACTGCGGTGTGTTGCGATAGCCGGCCACGTCGGTGAGGTAACGCCCCATTTCGAGTTCAGGCTGAATTCCGCGTTGGAGCTTGCGGTAGGCTTTCAGCACCATCTTTTTCGCGATCAGGATGCTGGAATTACTCTGCTCAGCGCCGAGCTTTCGGATGTTCCGTTCATCTTCTTCCTCCAAGGGGAACCAGGAGTGGGTGGGGCGGAAGCGCAGGTTGCCGCCGGCGCCGTCCAGCGCAGTCCTGTCTCCCGCGGCCCGCACCAGGTCTGCAATAAATCGGGCATCTGCCAGTGCGTCCTGCAAGGTTCCGGATTGTGCGCCCTTGCGGATGCCAGCAATGACAACGCTTGAGTCGGCTGACGTCTCAGCGGATGATGGAGCATCCCAGGCAAGAGCCAGTGGCACAAAGTAATCCTCAGATCGGCCATCCGCCAGGTGGGCGCGGAAGGTTGCAAGCAGCCAGTTGCCGTTGCGCCCCGAAAGGACGAAGCGGCATTGCAATTCCGCGTGATCAATTTTTGTTCCCTTTGAAGCAAACCATCGTTGTTTTGAGAGGTAGGCCGGCAGCGCGTGCTCTTCAAGCTGCCGACGCACCGGCCCCTGTTCTACGCTTTTCCATCCCGCTGAGAAATCCAAAGTCTCGAATTCCGGCATGAACTCCGCCCCCGTTGCAAACTGTGCCGGCAGCGCCGAGCTTCCCGACACCATGCGCTTTCTTATGATTGATCAATTGGCGGCTCGATGCAAATGAGTCCGGTGGCCAGACAGACGACACAACAGGAGGGCCGCGCCGGGCTTAGCTTTTTGTTCGGCATTGGGGGATATGGAGTTTCGGCGGGCTTTGTTTGCTTGTTCACTCCGGTGCACAAGCCGGCCAAGCGGTTAGCCAAGCGTCCCGCTGTAAGCCAGCGTGCAGAATCCCACAATCAATAGCGCTATGGACAGGATCATGGAATTTACAGCTCTCTTTCCTGCGCCCTTCCACTCACCGGTCATGAAGCCCCAGGCGCTCGAGGCCACGATAATAACCGACATGAAGAGCGGCCACCCCACCACGGGTCCCATTTTGCCGATGTTCGACATTGCAACGCCGTAAATCGCCGAACTGCCAAACCACAAGACGGCCATAATAAACCCGTAGAGCCAATAGACCTTCGACCCTGGGACGCCAAAAAGGCCGAAGCTGCGGTTCTTGCGCCAAAGATAAATGCAGTAAATCAAGTAGGGCACGAGCGACGCTGTATAGAGCGGCGCCCAAATCACATTGTATTGCCAAACAGGACTGGCTCCGATTTCGAGAGCACGCTGAAGCGTCGGGGTGCAAAAAGCCGCCCCAAAGTTGCCTAGTGGAGAACCTAGTCCAGCTAAAATGCACAAGGTCAATCCGGCCGCAAAACTCAATCGCTTTTCCGCCGGATTCGGCTTCGCCGACATGGCAAGCGAAAGTTGTCTTTCCTTTTCCCGCCCGGCTAAAGCTGAAACGACTATGCCGGCCAGCATTAGAACGATGCCGACAAAGAAGAACAGCCCTTCGAGCGTGAAGACCCTGTCCGCGTGCTGCGAAAGAAACGGCACGACGGAGCCGAAAGCCGTCGAAATGCCGATGGCAATGGCAAAGTTCAAGGCGATACCTACAGCGGCAATACCCAGGCCAAAGAAGATCTGCGCCAGCCCGAATCCAACACCAAAAAGAATCAACAGGGACCACTGGTCCGCGGGTGTGTGCTCGAAGAAGCAAACAGTGTGGGGAACAGTGGCAAAGGTCAGGACCCACGGTAGGATGAGCATTGCCCACACACCCCACACCGACCAGATATTTTCCCATCGCCACTTGCGGGTAATTTTCGTGGGCACAGCAAAGCTTCCGTTCAAGACGCCGGCAATGGCCGCGAGGAAGATTCCGATTGAGACACCTGACATAATTTGATTTACCTTTCCTACCGAATGAAAACGATCTCGGGTTCAGCCGTGCAGCGCAAAAGCCACAACGTTTTTTGATGCAGCATCAGCTTTCGGGCCGGGCAGGGAACCCTTCGCACTGTACCGCAACCGGAGAAAGCCTATTCCTTGTCCACCCGCAATGCAAGCGTCGCGTTGTTCGATGCTATTTCAACGGTTTCACCCTGATCATGACGACCCCGTGCTCCACGACGTCGGCGGAGTAACTGCCATTGAAGACTCCGAGATCCTTGCGCGCCCACAAATCACGAACGGTAGCGGGGCCGCTGATGCCGATCTGGCTGAACTTGACGGTGAGCCTGATGGTGGATTGCTCGCGATTGAACAGGCCGACCGCTTTGCTGCCGTCGGCGAGAGGCTTCATCCATATCTCGAGCGGACCCTCTTCCCACACGCGGTGCCCTTCCACGCCGAGCGGGTCCTGGTCAATGGCGATGACCTCAGGATTGGTGAGGATGGCGAGCGTTTGCGGAGTCATCTGCGTGAGGTTATTACCGGTAATCAGCGGCGCCGCTAGCAGGCACCACAGACTCATGTGCATGCGGTATTCCTCCGGCGTCATGCCGCCGTTGCCGACTTCCAGCATGTCCGGATCGTTCCAGTGCCCGGGCCCGGCAAACTGCGCCAGGCCTTCCTGCCCAAATCCAATGGCCACCATGCGGTTGTAGTTGTCCTCGATGTCGCCGGTGGTCCGCCAGAGATTTGCGCCCACTGACTGCGCCCACGTCCACACTCTGCCGCGTCCGTGGATGCTGTAAACGATGGGCCGGCCTGTCGCGACGAGCGCTTCGTGCATCTTCCTGAAGGCGCCCGGAAACTGCTCAGGCTTATACACAAAGCGCGCGGTGCACCAGTCATACTTCAGGTAATCGACGCCCCACTGTGCGTAGGTCTCAGCGTCCTGCTTCTCGTGGCGGTAGCTGCCCGCGTAGCCGCCGCAGGTCTTGGGGCCAGGCGAGGAATATATCCCCAGCTTCAGCCCTTTCGAGTGCACATAGTCCGCCAGCGCCTTCATGTCGGGGAACTTCGAGTTCGGGTGGATGACTCCTTTGGAATCGCGCACGCCCTCCCAGCAATCGTCGATGTTGACGTACTCATAGCCGGCAGCCTTCATGCCGTTTGTAGCCATGGCGTCGGCCTGGGCGCGCACAATGGCGTCGCTCACTTTGCAGCCAAAATGGTTCCAACTGTTCCATCCCATTGGAGGTTTTTTTGCGAGCCTCGACTGGGCAAAAACGGCCGGCGAAAATCCGCTGGTGGCCAGCAATAGTGTGAAAATACAGGAGATAGCGCCAGCCTTCGCTTTTTGCATGTCTTTCTCCCGCTGGTTGTTCAGTGACGAAGGGCTTGAACAACCAGACGCTGACGATTTTCCGCCCTTCACTAGCCTAGTTATGTATCACATGGACGAGCCCGGCGCGTTTGGCGTCCTCGCGCGGATAATTGGGTGAAATAGGGATACTTTCCCGCCGCACCATGAGCTTGCCATCCTTCACCCACGCTTCGCCGCGAACCTCCAAATGTTTCACCATACGCGCGCGCCACAATTTCAATTTGTCCTGGTGCGCCGCGTCGGACGAAAGGTCGCTCAGCTCCGTCGGATCGTTATCCAGATCGAACAATTGTTCCGAGCCGTCATGCGCGTGGAAGATATATTTCATGTGGCCGTCGGTCAGCGCATTCCAGTGGACCAGCGGGCTGTAGCAGATATCG
>JAJYJL010000531.1 GCA_021789565.1 Acidobacteriota bacterium | reverse complement strand
GGGTTCATTGGATTTCCTCCGCGCCGGCCGCCTGAAGGTGAACGGCAAAGTCGAGCGCGACCCGGAACGCTGGGTCTGGCCTGAGCGCGACCGCGTCGAACTGGACGGCAAGCGGCTGCGCCCGGTCCCGCGCACGTATCTCCTGCTTTACAAGCCCAAAGGCGTGATCACCAGCCACGGCGATCCGGACGGCCGCAAGACCATCTACGATCTGTTGGGCGCGAGCGGCAGATGGGTGGCTCCTGTGGGACGCCTGGATAAAGACACATCCGGTCTTCTTCTACTTACCAACGACACGGGATTCGGGCACGCAGTGATGAGCCCGGAGTCGGCAGTCCCCAAGACCTATATGGCCAAGGTTAACGCTCTGATGAGCGATGAAGTGATTTCGCAGCTTGTCCAGGGCGTGGAAATGAAGCGCGGCGACTGGGCGCGGCCCCAGAGTGTCCGTCGCCTGGAAGATCGCGGGAAATATACGTGGCTTGAAATTGTCCTGACGGAAGGCAAGAACCGCGAGGTGCGGCGCATGATTGAAGCGGTCGGCTTTACCGTACTCAAACTCGTCCGCACCCGCATCGGCCCGCTGACACTCGAAGGACTTGAAGTCGGCAAGTGCCGCCCTTTGACACCACATGAGATCGCCGCTATTCAGCGCAAATCCACAAGCAAACCACCACGCCCCGAAGGTCGGGCCGGGTAACTTTGAAACCCATCCATCACCCCCGCATTGCGATGTCAGCGCCCCGCCTGCCATTCTCCTTCGAGTTCGAACACCATGTTGTTACCCTGGAGCTTGCCGCTGTAGGTCCCTTTGCCCTGGATGCCTTCCAGCTTGCCGGTCCCGCTGACGATGGTCCAGCTTCCGTGCTCGCTCACAGTCTTTCCGTGGTCGATTACCTGTTCGCCCAGAATGCGGTAACTGAACTTGTCACCGCTGGCTGTTGTTTCCGTGACATATCCGCGCACACGGGCACGGTTGCCACGGACTTCCTTGGAGACAGTCGCCAGGTCGCTCTGCGTCTTTGTGCCAGCGATGTCGAAGGGCCTGGTCCATTGGCATTTACCCTGGCTCATTACAAAGAAATGGTCCGCCTGATCACTGAGCCGCATCACGTGGACCTGCTCGGGCGCCGAACATTCAGCAGTGCCGGCGATATGTGTCTGGGCCAGTGCCATCGTTGCTGATGAGAAAATCACAAGAGCAATAAATCCGATTCTGGATTTCATCAAGCCTCCTCAAAAGATTCATTAGTGCTTCCTGCCAAGTGTGCCACAAAACGGCCATTTGCGCTTTATGGCGCTTACGTTCAGATCAAGGCAGCAAAGGAACCAATATGCCGACACCGACGCCCGCATTTCTGGTGAAGACCGTATACCGCGTGATCAGAGACTGTAACGCTACCGCATCATGAGGGGCGCAGGAGTGCATCGGACCTACAGGACAATTCCGACCTTATTGGAAATGGTCCTTGAGAGATTCTCACTATACTTCCGAGTTTCTCATCCCCTAAAATGGGTCTGGTGCTTGCAAGTTATGAGCCCTGAGGATGGCGCGCGGGTGTTGATCCATTCAGTCTGCACGAATCTCTCCCCGCGTCCTCCTGATGCTGAGAGGAGGCATGCATGCCATTGCAAGTTGGAGATACCGCGCCAGATTTCAATTTGAAAGCGGCGATTGGTAATGAACAGGGAGATTTCAAACTTTCCAATCACCAGGGCAGGAGGGTGGTCATCCTTTTCTATGCTCTGGACTTCACTCCCGTTTGACAGAATGAACTCTCGGCATTCCAGGAAAAGCTCCCAAAGTTTGCCGAGTTGAACGCCCAGGTCCTGGGCGTCTGCACCGATACCGTCTTTTCCCACATCGCCTTTCAGGAATCGATGGGGGGATTGAAATTTCCCCTGGCCGCGGACCGGTGGCCTTACGCTTCCACAGCGCAGGCCTACGGGATTTTTCCGCCAACCCGACACGAAATCCCCTTTGTGAATGACCGTGCCATCTTCATCGTGGATAAGAGCGGCAGGATTGCATGGTCAAAGATTTATGCCTTGCGGGATTTGCCGGATGTCGACGAAATTCTGACGGCACTGGCCGACATCACCTGAAGTAAGTTGCTGGTGCTTCGGGACACCATCGCTGCATGATGTTACAGGTGGGTACAGCGCACAACGAGCGGGGAAATCAACCTTCCCCGCTGCTTGTGGGTGATTTGATGCCCCGTGGCGATAGAGGACACGCCTAGCGACGCAGAGCTTGTCTGCGGTCCTGCCGCAGATCACGACCTTGGCGCCTGAATTTCCTCCTGGAACGCCTTAGGTGCCGGCGGTCGGCCTTCGCCTGCGGGCTCTGGGCGCCAAATCGCTGAACGTCAGCGCGAAGTTTTGCCTGCCGCCGGTCAATCTTGCGTTCATCGCGCCGGAGCGCCCGTCGGTCCTGTCGCCTATCCACGCGGTTGTTTACGGTTGCGCCTTCATTTTGTCCCAGTGCAAAGGCTGCGGGCGCAGCGATGAACGATCCAGCCAGTACCACCGGCAAAAGCCACTTGAGTTTGTTTCGCATCATTTGTTCCTCCTTAGCATTGAGCAGTTCCTGCATCTGTTGAGTAAACCCGCCGCGGAGGAAAAAGTTTCGGGAAGGGATTTAGAGCCGGCATTCAATTCCTGGGGGCTTGGTGGTGGACCTTTGAGCGGCTGCGGTTATGCTTGCGGGCGCCGCGCAGGTTGGGGCTTTGAAGGCCGGCATTGCGCTGCACCTTCCTCATTTGATGATGCCTGGTCTTTGGCGGCGTGCTGTGATGGCCGGATTGCAGGGCCTCGGCGCGCACGCTTTTCCCGCTTTCCTTGAGCCGGCGGCGCTGGGATTTGAGTTCCTGGCTATGCATCGCATTCACCTTCTTGCTTGCAGAGCCTGCCTGATTGGTTTCCTGGCCGTGGGCAAAGACGAAGGGCGAAGCCCAAAAGGCCCCTGCCAGGACAACCAACCCAAGCCACTTGAAAATCTTGCTCATGGATTCCTCCTGCGGTTTCCTTGTCTTCCGATTTGGGGTACGTCAGCCGCCAGCCAGGAAAATAGTCGTTAGTGCTGAAAAACGGCAATCGGCTATTGCGCGCCAGCCAGCGTCAGAATATCCTCGCGGACAATCTTTGGGCCGTCCGACGGGGCGGGGAATTCGTCTGCCTGCTGTATGATATTAGACGGCGCGATTATATGCACGAACAAAAAGCTGGAGGGAAATAATGATGAAAGCTTTTCTTTATAGCCTGGTTTCCCTTTGCCTGCTCGCGGCTCCGACATGGGGCCAGCAGAAACCCGAAGAAAAGCAAAATCCTTTGATCGGTGGAAAGCTGATGTACGTCGGGCGGATGCCGGAAAATCTTGACGCCTGGATTATCCAGGAATTAAGCGCGTGGGGAAAATATAAACCAACCCAGCAAATTGAGGGCGTTGATCTCGTGATGAAGGCATACGAGCCTGAGACGAAAGTGCAGTACAAAATGCGGCACGGTATCCCCCAGCCTAAAGAAGTGCGGAAGGACCGCGAACGTAAACACGTCATGTTTTCGATCGTCGTTACGGGCTGGGTTACCAACAGCCAGATCTGGCAGGCCGATGTCGTGGACCGCAAGCCCAAAAGTGATGAGACTGATGCGCCAAGCAAAGATGCCGAGATTCCCGCCAAGGGCCTGTCAAGCCAGCAGATCGCCCAAGCCATTGTCAGAGAGCTTCGGCGATATGTAGACCACCTGAGTTCGCAACCGGGAATGCACTAGAGTTTCCTGTTGCGCGGCAGAAATCTGATGATATCGGCATTGATTTGCCGAGTTGAGGACTGAGGGAAGATCTGAGGTTATGAAATTCGCTGTTACCGGATCAACGGGTTTGTTCGGCCATGGGCTTGTGCAGGTTATCAGCAAGCGCCACACAGTATTTTCGGTGGGGCGGGCCGAAGCGGACATTACCAAATTGGACGAAGTGCGCGCGGCGTTCCAGAAGTTGCGCCCCGATGTCGTGATCCACGCAGCTGCAATCCCTGGTCCTGACACCTGCGAAACTGATCCTGCGCTGGCTTATCTGGTTAATGTTCACGGGACGCGTCATGTTGTCGAGGCCGCAAGGGAAATTGGGGCAGCAGTTGCTTACATCTCGACCGATGCGGTTTTTGACGGTGAACGGCAGACTCCATATGCAGAAACCGACCTGACCAACTCCCCAACTGTTTACGGGCGGACCAAATTGAGAGGCGAGCACCTGGTGGCAGCTTTGCACCGGTATTGGATTTTCCGGGTTTGCGTCCTTTTCGGACCTGGGAAAGCGAACTTTATTGACAAGGGCCTTCGGGACATGGCCGCCGGCCAGCCGTATCTAGTGGCATCGGACCAGTTGGGGAATGCGCTCTACACAGTTGATGGGGCTGAAAAAATCCTCGAGGTGGTGGAGAGAGGGCCGTCGGGCGTTTACCACCTTGCCAATCAGGGGGCCTGTACCCGCTACGAATTGGCTAGGTACGCGGCAGAGGAGGCAGGCCTCGATCTGAGGAAGCTTGTCGGAATTCCGGCTGACCAGATGGGCCGCCCCGCCAAACGATTGAAATACTCGGTATTGGAGTGCCGTGCGTTGAAGAATGCGGGATTTTCGTTGCCAAGGACGTGGCAGGCCGCGGTGGATGACTATCTGCGGACTTTGCTTCCACTTCGATCGTTTTTCATCCCAAATCTGCAGGACCCGAACTCCCGTTCGTCGTGAATTCAACGTCGTGGCCGGGGAAGATTCTTGTGCCTAGAGACAGCACCTGTTCGCGGTCCTTTTGGGACTGGTCGCGATCACGGGGAATCATGGTCATGACCCGGACATCTTGCGACCGGCACAAGCAGGCATCGCCAGCAACCACAGTGGTCTGTTCTTCTTCCGGGACGATTATGGAAAGGTGACCCGGAACATGGCCGGATGTCACGATGGATTGCAAACCTTCTGGCAGCGAATGAGATTCAAGCCAGCGGTGCTGCGAGGATGGTCCCAGCCGCTTTCGGTCCCACCAGCGGAGGGTAAACTTTCGCATCTGGTGCAGATGTTCCACGGCATGATCGTACTCGAACGTTTGCGGATAGTATTTCAAAATCAACTTTTCCCATTGCTGGCCGTCGAGAAGGTCGGAGTAAAGTGAACAGCACCAGTCGTGCGATTCCTGCGTGGCATAAATGACGCTGCTGGGAAAAAGAGAGTTGTTCAAGACGTGATCAATATGGAAATGAGTGTTGATGACCGCTTCGATATCGGTTGCGGTGAGGCAGCGCTGCTGCAGCGCCTCGACAAGCAGGTGCTCTTCGTGCGGCATGCCCGTATCGACTACCAGATGGCGGTTCCCATTTAATAGCAGGACCGAGGTAGCGCTGCGCCAACTGCCCGGCAGCAGAGTTTCCACTTTCCATTCTGAGTTAGCCATGATGGTCCTTTTGCCACGTAGATTCTAGCAGGAAGAGGGCATGAGTGGGTCCACAATGAGTGTAGCGACCAAAGGATCTCCATGAACAGAATGAATCGCGGGCAGCTGACAATTGATTTAAGACCAGGTTAGCCACTGCTGGCGTCAGCCTTAGATCGAGTCTCAGAGGGGGCCGACTCACCATGAAGCGTCAAGGGCCGAGGTTGAATAGGTAAACGGGCTTCCATTGCTTTCAGGATATCAGTTCTGGTCAGAACTCCTTGTAGTTGATTGCTTTCACTGGTGATCAGAAGGAGGTGTTGCCCAGAACGCTTCCTCAGCAGGTGGAGAGCGTCCATCGCATCGCATTCGATGGAAATTCTGGGTGTCTGTTTCTCCAAAATGTCCTGGACAGAGGTTTGAGACCAGAGTTGAGGATCTACCGACCCGAGGGCCCGGACCGCAACGGTGCCCACCAGGCGGTTGTCATCGCAAACGGGGAAGACTGTGTGATGCGGGTGTCTTTGTGCAGCATCCGCAAGCGCCTGTACCGTGGACGTTGCTGGGATTGATACGACCTGCTTTTGCATTACCTCGTCAACGGGAATGTACCCAAGTTTCTGTATCCGGACGCCTTCATTCAGGCGTGGATCCGCGGACACAGACGCTTCCCCGGAAACAGCATAAGCGACGGCAGCACCCACGAGAGCAGGAATCAGGTAAGCGTGCCCGCCCGTGGCTTCTGCAACAAATACAACCGAAGCCAGCGGCGTCTTGTAACCGCTGGCGATGAACGCAGCCATTCCGACCGCTGCGTAGAGCCCTGCAGAGGAACTGTGGACGATGGCTTGGCTAAATGCTGTCCCAAA
>JAJYJL010000530.1 GCA_021789565.1 Acidobacteriota bacterium | reverse complement strand
TCTTTCGATAACTCATCAGCAAACAGCGCGGCCTTCTCCTCTGCGATTCACTTAAAGCCCGATTCCGCGTCGGACATAGCTGGAGCAACCTGCGTGCCAAAGCCTACCCCGCTCTGCGGATTGCCGCTAACCCTCTCTTCGTCCTGCTACTTATCGGGTAACTATGGGTTTCTCTTGATAGCACAACGGTACTCGGAAATCAGGCGCAAGGCGATTGCGCGGCCTGCTGGCCACGTCCGTGTCGTACAGGACATCTTGGTTTTTCAATCGCTTAGCGTGTAAAGCTGGAGCCGCATTGGTCGCGAGCGTTAAGAGTTGCGGCAATCGGAGTATAGGGGGCGGTATACAAACACCGTAAAAACCTGTTGCGGAAATCTGTTCCATGACGCGAATAAATCGTTAGGGACCAGTAAGATTCGCTTCGGTTATGCGCGGAAACTTCACCCTTCCAGACTGTTATTGTTCGAGGATATTGCAATGGTAGAGGAGTTTGCGCAGCGGGTTGCCTTCACTGTGAAAAGACATGCATGCAAAACTTTGCACAATTGACTCAGTAGAAAACAGATTCGCCCCGCCAAGGTACCATTCCCAGGCAAGGTCGCGGCAACAGAAACCGCTGTTAAGCCGGGTCCCTGCGACGCACCGCTCCCGAGGTCCACGAAGCAATTCCCCATTCGATCAGGCCGGCGACAAAACCTACAAGAAGCACTTCGGCTCCGAACATGACAACAAGGTGAGCAAATGGATGGGCTTGTGGACGAGTGTAAAAGTGCGTCTTATAGTAGGGCGCAGCCGCTCCCAGCAAGGTTGCGACAAAGGTCCAAAACCGCCATGCCCAACCCAGCACCATCGCCGGAACCAGAAGTTTGCGGGACGATGAAAACCCCAACAAGGCGCCAACTCCGCCAAGGTAAAACCCGCAGAGCAGAAAGGCAACCGAGGAGCTCCAGGCCGAGGAAACAATGGGATTCATGTTCATCGCTTCAGACCAGAAGCGAATGACCACCAGCCCGCCAAGAACCGCCCCGGGTCCTACCGTGACTGGCCAGCGCCAGAGCACCATCATGGCGGCCATCAACACCAGCACGACAACAGCAACGGGAACAATTTCAAACAGGTGCTCAAGAGCATGATGGCCAAGATGTGCCCAGTTTCCCCAGTCCTGCTGCTCGGCAAAATGGCTTCTTTGGAGGCTCAAGCCGCCGGAGACGATGGTGAACAGAATCACCCAACCCTGCGTCCACGCGGCCAGCAGGACCCCCGGCAAAAGAATCTGCCATGACTTTTGCACGCCCCGCAGCGGAGCGACTGCACCCAAGTAAAGTGCCACCAGGTACACGGCCCCTGTGCTTGAAAGGTAGCCCGTCAGCTGATGAGACACTCCAAGCAATTCGAGCACGAAGCGAACAACGATCAGCAGGGCAATGAACGCAAAGGGCCCTGTAAGCCATGAACGGAGTTGGAGTTTTGATTGGGTTTGCGCTGCAATATCTGCCATCGGAAGCCTCCTTCAGATCCGGAACGAATACGATGGATTCTTAAGATACACAGACGTTGCAGACATTCTAACCCCGAATGTCAAGAGGACGCAGCGGGAATCAGCCGGAGAGGCCTGAGAGAAATTTCTTTACCGCCTGCTCGTAGGGTTCGTTTCCGGAGGTAAATCCTTCTCCGTGGCGATGCCCCGGGACTACCAGGATCGCCTTGCCCGGACTGGTCGAATGGGAATACAGTTCGCGCGCGACCTCCGGCGTAATGCGCTTGTCACCCCGCACGGCGATAAAAAGAATCGGCCGGGGATTGATGCGGTCGACGGCGTTTCTCAGATCAAATTCCGACGGCCAGAAACCGGCGCGCCACGCAGACGCATAGATGGCTTCATCCACAATCGGGAAGGATGGAAGATGAAAAAACAGGTGAGCGTGGTGGACGATAACTTGGCGAAATGAGAGAAAGGAACTGTCGGAAATCACGGCGTTGACGTCCGGCGTTTCAGCCGCGGCCATCAGTGAAGCCGCAGCGCCCATGGACACGCCCCACAGCACAATTGGTTTTGTAGCATGCTCCCGGTCCAGGGCATAGTGGACCGCCGCGATCACGTCGAGCCTTTCCAGGTAGCCCAAGCTCCCAATTTTACCGCCGCTCTCGCCAGAATCCCGAAAGTCAAAGAGCAGGCCGTTGTAACCCAGGCTGTGGCCGTATATCTCCATAGGAAGCATTTCCACCCGGCTGCGGTTGCGGCCGTGGCAATAGATGATCGTCCCGCGGGCGGCGGGACCTGCCGGAACGTACCAGCCCTTCAGCAGGATGCCGTCCGAGGAATTAAATTCAATGGGCTGGTATTCGAGACCGTAGGATTGCGGCGTTTTGCCGTTATTCCGGTCCGGGAAACGGAACCTTGCGGAAGTTATGAGAAATGTGAAAAACAACGGCACAACAACCAGGAAGAATATTGCAGCCAGGCTGAGAAGAACGATGAGGATGTTTCGAACAATTCGACGTTTTGACAATGCCCCATTCCCTTCTGCCGGTTTCACTTCCACCGGCTCGATCATTCCATCATGGCCGCGGGTTTCCTGCTGCCGGGCGTGGCTCGACGATATGCGTAGCCAGCAGGATTGCCACCACGCCCGTCATGGCCGCGCACAAGGTCGTCAGCGCAAAGTAGCCGTGCCGCTCGTAAATAGCCCCGCCCGCCAGTACCACCAGCCCGATCCCCATCTGCGAGAAAACGTTGCGAAGCGCGATGAAGGAGCCACGCTCAGCCGTGGAAACCAGTTCCGTCATCAGCGCCGTAAGCGGTCCCTGCCGTGAAGCCGCACCGAGGCTGGTGACTGCAAAAATAATCAGCAGGCCGGCTCCCCATGGGAAAAACGGGACCAGCGCCACTGACAGCGCCAGCAACGCGTTGCTCGCAATCGATACCGGACGCTTTCCCCAGCTGTCTGATAGACTGCCGGCCAGCGGCGCGCTTACAAGGGCCACAAGGCCCCCAAGCATGAAGACCCATCCGATCGTTCGGGTAGACACGCCGAACGATGAATTCATCCACTGGCCAATGTAATACAGAAAGCCGTAAAACCCGCCCGAAACCAGGAAGGCGATCACGAGGCCGGCGCTGGTGTCCCGGCGCTTGAAGAATGACTGGCAGGACCTGAACGTGGCCCGCCATTTCTCCAGACTGGGAACCCCTTCGCGCTTGTCATTCGGTAGCCACAATGAAAACAACGCAACGGCGCCAGCCAGAGCGGCAAAAAAATAAAACGTGTTGCGCCATCCCAGGCGATCCGCCACCTGCGCCGCCAGGGGCACTCCAAGGATGGGAGCGGCAAAATATGCTGTAGAGATCCAGCTGAGAGCGCGGCCTCGAATGCTGTAATCAAACCAGTCGCCAGCAAAGGCGATGGAGCAGGTGGAAATCGTCCCCGCTCCGAGGCCGGTCAGCCCGCGCGCAACTGTCAGGCTCGTAAAGCTCGCGGCATGCGCAGACAGCCATGAAGCACAGCCAAAAACTATAGCCCCGGCAATTAGAAACCGCCTGCGGCCGTAATGGTCGGAAAAAATCCCCGTCACCAGGGAAGCAAGCGCCGCCGCCAAGGAATAGAAGACCGCCAGCAACCCTGCCTGCTCAACAGTGATGTGGAGGGAACGAATCAGCAGGGGAAGAAGCGCGGGGATGGTCTGGTTGTCCGCCAGGCCCAGGAACAGCAGAAAAAAAAGTATGCCGATGATCAGAAAGTCCACCGGACGTCCTCGCAAAGCGGCAACCCACAGGCCCTCAGGCCTTCAGGAATATCAGAATGTGTTTTAGTCCGGAGACTTCGCACCGCCCCGCCCCGGAGAGCTCTCTTTGCCTGCGCTATTCGAAATGATGGAGATCCAAGTGAGTCGCAGCCTTGTCGGACATGTCAACGACCGCAGCGGCGCCGATTCCAACAGCCACAACAATGGCGTCTGAGATTTCTTCCCTTGTTGCTCCCAGTTCCAGCGCCTTCTTGATGTGGCCGCGCGTGCAGCCTTCGCACTTGGCCACCAGTGAGCACCCAATCGCAATCAACTCTTTGGTCTTGGAGTCGAGCGTAGTGGTGGTGTAGTACGTCTCCTTGTAGAAAGACTTGTAGATGTTGCGAAACCGGGGTTCAATCATGCTCATTGAGCTGGGAGTCGTTTTCACTCTGTCGGAGTCACGTTTGGCCATCAACATTCCTCGAACTTATGGATTTGCGGGCGGAACAGGCGCCCTCACCGATCCGCCGCTTGAATCCAGCTATTGAGTAGAGCGGATTCAATATTCGGGTGCAAAGGCCTGATATTAACACAGATTAATCCTTGAGGCAGGAGGAACAACATCAAGCAGGGGCAAATCCGGGGCTGTCAACACGCTGCAATCATCAAGTCGAGAAATTGATTACAACCCGGCCTGGGCCGCTTCAACGGGAACCGCTTCTTCAGCCGCCACCACTTCCGGAAGCTCAAGCCGGACGGTGGTCCCTTTTCCGGGTTCGCTTTCGACTTTCATTGAAAACTCGTTCCCGTAAAGCACCTTCAGCCGTTCGTGAACATTCATGATCCCGATGCCGGAGGCATAGATTTCAGGCAAACGGCCTTGGGGAATTCCTACTCCGTCGTCGCTGACCTGGATGGCAATTCTCCGATTGTGGCGGCTGGCGCGCAGGGTGATGGTCCCGCCTTCGATCTTGGGGGCGATACCGTGGCGGATCGCGTTCTCCACGAGAGGCTGAAGGATCATGTTGGGCACAATCACGTCCATGGCTTCCGGATCAATTTCCTCAACCACGCGGAGCTTGTCGTGTCCAAAGCGAACGATCTCAATATCCAGATAGTCGGCAATGAAGTCGAGCTCCTGGCGCAGCGGCGCAAAGTGGGTCTGGGTCTTAAGCCTTCGCCGCAGGATGTTGGAAAGTTTCACCAGCACTTTCCGCGCGGTGTCCGGGTCCAGGCGGATCAGAGATGAAACCGTATTTAACGTGTTGAAGAGGAAATGCGGATTGATCTGGCTGATCAGGCTGTCCATGCGCGCCTGAATCAGACTGCGTTCCTTCTCTTCCAGTTTTTGCTCGATGCGGGTGTTGTTCCAGATGCGAAGCGGAAGTGCTACGGCGATGGCCGTAGAAAAAAGAATCAGGATTTCGGTCCACAGTCCCGGTGGATTCAAAAAGAACAAGTTCCCATTGGAAACCCGTCCCATTTCAATCCGAGACAATTCCAGAGCCACGCAGATCAGAAAGAAAAGGATCTGCCAGTCCATAGAAGGCTGCTTAAACCGCTGCTTGATCGAGCGATAAAGGCTGAGATCAATGAAAGGCGAGAATTTCCAGACTTCCTCTTTATTCGGGCAGAGCCAGCGCGCCGATCCGGCCACCACGGCATAGAGAACCGCCATCGGCACGGCCAGGAGCTCATGCCGCGTCGGCATTATTCCCGTAGGAAAAACGAACACGACGTGCGGGATCAGGACCGCCGGCAGGCTGACGATCATCCCCACCACCAGGCCGACCATGGTCCCGCCCAGCAGGCCTCCGAGAACCGTGATTTCAAGGCTCAGGTCCCCGCCCTGATAGCCGGCCACCAGACGCGTCAGAACGCCCAGCATAAAAGGCACACCGAGAAATGCGGCAAAAAGAAGCTTCTGTTTGGGAGTGCGGATTTCAACCAGCAGCAGGCGACGGAACTTGTCAAATCGGGCAATGATGCTGGCCAAAGATGCGATGACGCCCAGCTTGATCAGAAGCGTAACAAGAACAAGCCCGGAGGCGCTGGTCACAGTGGGATGCATGGGAATTCCCCAGGGCCCTTCAGGTACGGGCCATGCGAGCCACCACCCACCATCCGGACAATTTCAAGCCGGTCGCCCTCTTCCAGCCACGTCTCGTTCCAGTTTGCTCTTTTCACAACTTCCTGATTGCGCTCGATGGCGACGCGGTCGGCGGGAAGCTCAAGCCAATCCACCAGGCCCGCCAGGCTCAGGCCGTCTGGAATTTCGCGCTGCTCGCCGTTCATTTGCAAAGTCATGAATTTCCCATGGAACCAGGGACCGCCTCCGGCGCTGAATGGGGCCTGATTTCTCCGGTGCGAATCTGCTCAATCACTTGCCGATGCTGCCCTTCCAGCAGCTGCATCAGTTGCCGTTCATCGCTGGCCTGCATGCTGGATAAGCCTGAGTGCATGGTTTTGAGAGAATGGACTACCGCGCCCTTGACGTAGACGGCGGTCTCGATGCCTGATTCTTTCCGGGCCTCAGTCTGAATGTGGAAACTCGTTCCTTCAAACT